>CANGVZ010000135.1 GCA_947457285.1 Flavobacteriales bacterium
CACTTGGCGCAACAGATGCTCCAATCGTGAGAGTCTTTGTAGTTCACGCCATGGTGATTATTGGCAAAGGAATGTTGATTGGCAACGTGGTTGGAATAGGCTTCGCAGTGCTTCAGCATTACTTCCATCTTATTCCATTAGACCCCGCTAATTATTATGTAGATACGGTTCCGATAGAGTTGGTGTGGCTTGAGTTTTTGTTCCTCAATATCGGAGTTGTCATTGTTTGCTTTGCCATTTTATTAATTCCGGCAAAGTATGTTAGCCGCATCACACCGATAAAATCCATCCGTTTTAGTTGAACCAAGGCTTAACTACATTTGCCAAACATTTAAAATAGAAAATGAAATACGCGCATAACATTCTTGAGACCATCGGAAATACTCCTTTGGTAAAGCTCAACAAAATCGCAAAGGATATTCCAGCGCTTGTGTTGGCCAAGATTGAAACCACAAATCCGGGCAATTCAATTAAAGACCGAATGGCTCTGAAAATGATTGAAGATGCTGAGAAAGACGGTCGCTTGAAACCTGGAGGCACTATTATCGAAGGCACCAGCGGTAATACGGGTATGGGATTGGCTATTGCCGCAGTGGTAAAAGGATATAAGTGTATTTTCACTTCAACAGATAAGCAATCAAAAGAGAAATTTGATGCACTGAGAGCTTTTGGCGCCGAAGTGATTGTTTGTCCGACCAATGTAGAACCCGAGGATCCCCGCTCTTACTATTCTGTTTCGAGTAGATTGGAAAAGGAGGTTCCCAATAGCTGGAAACCCAATCAGTATGATAATCCAAGCAATGCTCAGGCACACTATGAGTCAACAGGTCCGGAGATTTGGGAACAGACAGAAGGGAAAATAACTCACCTGGTAGTGGGCGTAGGAACTGGAGGTACTATTTGCGGAACAGCCCGTTATCTCAAGGAAAAAAATCCCAATGTAAAGATTATTGGTATTGATACTTATGGCTCAGTATTCAAGAAGTATAAAGAGACTGGTATTTTCGATAAAAATGAAATTTACCCCTACATCACAGAAGGAATCGGAGAAGATTTTTTACCTAAAAATGTCAACTTCGATTTGATAGATCACTTTGAGAAAGTGACTGATAAAGATGCGGCAATTATGACGCGTCAAATCGCTCGTCAAGAAGGAATATTTGTTGGAAACAGCGCTGGTAGCGCAATTGCCGGCCTTCTACAAGTCAAACATATGTTTGGTCCTAACGATGTGGTGGTAGTCATATTCCATGATCATGGTACGCGCTATCTAGGCAAGATGTTCAACGATGAGTGGATGCGTGATAGAGGATTTTTGGAAGAAGAAAAGAAGACAGCTAGGGATTTAGTGGCGGGTAATATTGACAAACCACTTGTGACAGTGGGTTCAGGTGAGTTAGTGAGTCACGCTGTCGCCAAGATGAAGAAATACAACATCACGCAAATTCCAGTAATGAAGGATGACGCGTTGGCTGGTTCTATTGATGAGTCGAAAATCTTCCAACTACTTGTTGAAGATGCGAAACTTCTGGACAAAAAAATTGAAGAGGTAATGGGAGCGCCTTTCCCGGTTGTAGACGAAGACGCCGACATTACAGCGGTTTCTAAACTTATCAATAAAGAAACTCCAGCGGTGCTTGTGAAGTTGCACAATGGCAAACATCATATCATCACAAAGTACGATATTATAGGAAGTATAGCATAACCGAATGAACGTTCATTCGGTTTTTCTATCTTTTGAAATTCAAAACAGTAGAAGAGATTATTGAGATACATTCATCGAGTTGCGCTTCAGTAATTACCAGAGGCGGCGCGAAACGAATGATGTTTCCATGGGTTGGCTTTGCAAGCAATCCGTTTTCTGCGAGCTTTATACAAAGATCCCATGCTGTATGACTGTCTTCTGTATCGTCAATCACAATCGCGTTTAATAGACCTTTTCCACGAACAAGAGTGATGAGGTCTGTTTGGGCGATAAGCTCTTGCATCGCCTTTCTGAACTTTTTACCAAGGCGTTCTGAGTTCTCACTGAGATTTTCATCTACCAATACCTGGAGTGCTTCAGTAGCCACAGCGCAAGCCAATGGATTGCCGCCATAAGTACTGCCGTGCTCTCCTGGTTTGATGGTGAGCATTACCTCATCATTTGAAAGAACTGCAGCGACGGGCAAGACGCCTCCACTGAGTGCTTTTCCTAAAACAAGGATATCAGGCTTTACATTTTCATGATCACAAGCGAGCATCTTTCCTGTGCGTGCGAGACCAGTTTGAACTTCGTCTGCAATCATAAGGACATTGTATTTCGTACAAAGCTCACGCACACCTTTGATGTATCCTTCGTCTGGAACGACAACACCAGCTTCACCTTGAATAGGTTCGAACATGAAACCAGCAATATTTGGTTCTGCTTTGAAAGCGTCTTCTAATGCTTGAAGATTGTTGTATGGAACTATGATGTATCCTGGTACGAATGGTCCAAAACCGTTGGTACTACTTGGATCTGTAGAAGAGGAGATGGCTGCAAGTGTGCGGCCCCAGAAGTTGCCCTCCACAAACACCATTTTAGCTTCATTTGCGGGAACTTTTTTGACATCGTACGCCCATCTTCTTGCGAGTTTCATTGCCGTTTCGCCGCCTTCTACACCTGTATTCATTGGAAGCACTTTATCGTAACCGAAGAAATCCGTAATGAATTTTTCGTAAACACCCAACTTGCTATTGTAAAAAGCGCGACTTGTAAGTGTTACCTTAGAAGCCTGCTCGGTGAGCGCCGAGATAATGCGAGGGTGACAATGCCCTTGATTAACGGCTGAGTAAGCAGAAAGGAAGTCGAAATAGCGTTTGCCTTCGAGATCCCAGACATATACACCTTCTCCTTTATCTATCACAACTGGTATTGGATGATAGTTGTGCGCACCATATTTATCCTCGAGTCTTATTGATTCTGAGGAAGTAAGCGAAGATGTGAGTGTGTTTTGTGCTGTGCTCATGGCCATGTTTTTTGCAAAAGTACGAATTCAATTCTCCTAAAAATTTGCTAAAAATTGTGGTTTACTCAATTTTTTGTTCGAGTATTGCATTCTCAATGTCAAAATACAACTTGTATTGACATTTACATTGATTACAAAGCTCAAGCATACGACAGAAGTTGCGGGGTGCTATATTTCGTGGCTCAGGAGTGATTCAAGTCTTGCCGTTTTGGGAGAGAGGGCGGCAGGAGCCCCGCTTCTATCTGTCATTTCTGGACGTATGGAGCTTTGACAGTCAATAATATTTCCTATGGCTTAAAGAAATATTGACTATTTTCGCGCCCAGTTTTAAAAACAATCCAACAATCAAAAAAATGGCAGGAAAGGTAACGTTTACCATGATCAAGCCTGATGCTACTGCAGCGGGTCATACAGGTAAAATCATCGACAGAATTATCGGTGCTGGTTTCAAAATCAAAGCAATGAAGTGGACGCGTCTCAGCAGAGAAGAAGCGGGTAAGTTTTATGAGATTCACCGTGAACGTCCGTTCTTCGGAGAATTGGTAGAATATATGACCAGCGGCCCAATCGTTGCTGCTATCTTAGAAAAAGATAACGCAGTAGAGGATTTTCGCACATTGATTGGTGCTACAGATCCACAAAAAGCAGCTGAAGGAACGATCCGTCGTGATTTCGCTACAAGCATCGCAGCCAATGCTGTGCACGGTTCTGATAGCGATGAGAACGCTTTGATTGAAGGCGCATTTTATTTTTCTTCAAGAGAACACGCGTAATTAGCGCTTCTGATAGTATTTTTGGAGAGCAATCATGGTTGACATGATTGCTCTTTTTATTTGTCCACTGTTGTAAAATTATTAAATTCAAAAATCAGCCATGAATAAAATCAAGGTGGCCAACCCTATCGTTGAGATGGATGGCGACGAGATGACCAGAATTATCTGGAAGTTTATCAAAGACAAATTAATATTCCCTTACTTGGATTTGGATATCAAGTATTATGATTTGGGAATGGAAAATCGCGACGCTACCGACGATCGCGTTACAGTTGAAGCAGCGGAAGCAACGCTCAAGTATAATGTAGCTGTAAAGTGTGCTACGATTACTCCAGATGAGGCGCGTGTGAAGGAGTTTAATCTAAAAAAAATGTGGAAGAGTCCAAACGGGACGATTCGCAATATCGTTGGAGGCACCGTTTTCCGCGAACCAATTATTTGTTCAAATATTCCGCGTCTTGTGCCTGGATGGACCAAGCCAATCAATATCGGACGCCACGCATTCGGCGATCAGTACAGAGCTACGGATACCGTGGTAAAAGGGAAGGGAAAACTCACTATGACATTTACTCCCGAAGACGGTGGTACACCGCAATCATGGGAGGTGTATAATTTCGATGGTGATGGAGTTGCGTTGAGCATGTACAACACTGATGACTCCATTTATGGCTTCGCACGTAGCTGTTTTAATCAGGCTTTGAACAGAAAATGGAATTTGTATTTCAGTTCGAAGAACACCATCCTTAAAGCTTATGACGGACGTTTCAAGGATATTTTCGAAGAAGTGTATCAAAATGAATTCATCGAAAAATTCAAAGCGGTGGGAATTACCTATGAGCACCGATTGATAGACGATATGGTGGCATATTGCCTCAAGAGTGAAGGTGGGTTTGTTTGGGCATGTAAAAACTACGACGGCGACGTACAAAGTGATATCGTAGCTCAAGGATTTGGTTCACTCGGTTTGATGACGTCTGCATTGATTACTCCAGATGGTAAAACGATGGAGGCAGAAGCTGCACACGGAACTGTAACACGTCACTACCGTCAACATCAGCAAGGTAAAAAGACTTCAACGAATCCAATCGCTTCAATTTTTGCGTGGACCCAAGGTCTCGCATTTAGAGGTAAATTGGATGGCAATGACGAACTCATTCGCTTCGCTGAAACTTTGGAAAAAGTTTGTGTGGACGTTGTAGAAAGTGGTAAGATGACCAAAGACCTCGCGGTATGTATCTACGGTGATAAGACCAACGATTCGCATTGGCTCACTACCGAAGACTTCCTCGATGCCATCGATGCAGAACTCAACAGTAGAATGACGAAATAGAAATAAAGCTACTAAGCGACAAAGCGACTAAAACAGACCTAGTCGCTTTGTTGCTCGTCGCTAGTTACTTTCTATAATTTCCATGAAATATCTGAAACCTATAGTAGGAGAGGGTGAGTTGTAGGTGGAGAATTTTCCGGTGCCGTCTATTTTCATGGCTTCTTCGGTATCAAGCCAACTTCCTCCTTTGGTCTTGCCTTTTTCTAAAAGCATTTCAGCCACATTTCCACTCATGTTGTAGAGACCAAATTTATTTGGCTCATAGCAAACAACTAGCGCCGTGATTTCTGCGCCATCATTTTGAATAGATGCTGTACCCATCGTGTCATCCTTGTCGCGAATAAAATTGCAACGTGGAGTTCCTTTTTTGTTTCTAAGATCATTGCCTTCCCATGGATAGATTGCTGCGGGATTTCCACCTTTTGCAGCGGATACCCACTCTTCTTCTTTCGGTAACCGAAACAAAACTTTTTTGAATTTTCTATTTTCTGATTTGCTGTAAGTGTCAGTTAGCCATTGGCAGAACAGAGTGGCGCCTTCGTAACTAATATTCACTACGGGATATTCTCTTAAGGCAGGATGTGAGTGATAGTAAGTTACAAATGGCTCATTATGACTCATGCCTTCACGCCATTTTGTGCTATCAATTTTGGCTGAATTATACTTTTCGGTCTGATTCGTTTGCTTGAGATAATTCAAGAAGGAAACGTATTGAAAATTTGAAACTTCAGTCTTCGAAGCGTACAAATTTTCTTTAACCTTAACCAAGTTCTTTTGCGCGGCTTTTATATCAAAGTCCTTTTTCTTCCCACTGCTCCATCCGATCATCACGAGTGCTACTAATAGAATTATGTATTTCATATCTTGGGGTTTTTAAATGACATTCACAAAACCACTCACTAGTCACCACTCACTGGTCACCACTCACTAGTCGCTAGTCACTAGTCACTAGTCTCTAGTCACTAGTCTCTAGTCACTTGTTCTCTCATGAAATAGGTTGACAGCTTATTTGTTGAAAAGTCTCTAAATTTAACTCGTTATGACAACAGAGGAACGTCGTCGGAGACAATTTACACAGGACTTTAAAAAAGCCCAAGTTCAACTAATTGAGGCTGGCTCTCTCACCG
>CANGVZ010000136.1 GCA_947457285.1 Flavobacteriales bacterium
ATTGGCTAAGTCACTCAAAAATACTTGTTTACTTTGTCCATATACTTACCCTAACCTTGATTTTCCATGAGAGTTAAATCTTTCGGGCTGGTTCTTTTTATCAGCCTTCTATCCAACCTCGTGATCGCTCAAACCATTTGTTATCCAGCGTTCACCAACATTCCAAACAGTATCAGCGCAGACTGTTCGCAGACCACACCAGAATTGGGTTTTGCTGAGGCAGCCTCTTCATGTTGCGAAGGCAGCACCATCGTGACCTCCGCAAATGTGCATACGGGTGGCGCCACCAATAGCTGCGCTATCAACACGGCCTTCGGTCCTGGCCAAGACTGGGCATTCTGGCTTCCTGGTGTCAATCCAGCCAGCGTCGTTTGGTTATTTGATGGCCCTGCTACCATGGTCGAATATGATGACAACAAAGCCCTGATCTCTGGTCACATCTATAGTGCCGCCAATCCCACTCAAGGCTTTGATGTGTTCATCATTCTCAACAACAAAAGAAACTGGGAGGAATGGTCTGCATTAAACAGAGGATATAAGGACGATCTCAACCTCGCTGGCAGCCAATACACCAACTGGAATTATTATGAAATGGAGGATGGCTTTTGTTATCTCCAAGGAACAGGATCGCTCGAGGGAAGTCACTTGCAACTAACCCCAAAACCATCCAACTATTATTTCGGATTTCAGGTCGGAAATGCCGCGAATAATAAAAATGCCAACTATGGCATCAGCGGCTGGTTTTATTACAATGGTTTTCTAAACGGCAATAGTATTAGTGGTCACGGCGACATTAATGCAGACCTCGCCTGCCAAGCCATCAGCGATGATTGTGGAAGCGATTCATATACTCGATACTTCCGCGCTTCCAATGAATGTGGATTGAGCACTTACGCCTCACAAACATGGAGCTCGGTTGATTCTACAGCGCCCTCTTTTGAGAATTTTCAAACTGCAATAACCTCCACCTGCGAAGAGCTAGATGGTATTGCTGTAGCTGCCATTGACGATTGCTCCAGCGTCACCGTTAGTTTTGTAGATAATATTCTCGAGCCTGGCTGCAATGGCCTCATCGAACGCACCTATACTGCCACGGATGGTTGCGGCAATCAAAGCTCTGCTATCATGCTCATTGATCTACAAAGCAACGAACCTCTCGCTTTTGTTAATTTTCCAGATGACATTCAAGTAGAATGCAATCAATATAATTCTAACATTAGTCCTGGATTTACATTCACTTCGGGTTGCGGAAACGTGGTTCTTACGCTGGACGAACAGATCATCACAGGCTCATGTGCAAACAATTTTACGGTAGTGCGCCTTTACACCATTACCGATGCGTGTGGCATTTCTGTGAGCCAAGCCTGGACCATCAACGTTGTAGACACCTCAGCCCCTACTCTATTCAACATTCCTGAAGACATCACCATTTCTTGCGGTGATCCGATAAGCATTCCAGAAGTGTTTGCTACCGATATCTGCTCGGGTTTAGCCAACGTAAGCCTTGCAGCTCAAACAATAGACACTGATTGCGGATATCTGTTCATTCGCACATGGATAGCCACGGATGCGTGCGGCAATACCTCTGAGGCTTCACAAACCATCACTGTCATTGACAACACGCCTCCTTTCTTTACAAGCATTCCCGAACCAGGAACCTTTACATGTGATATTGAAAATACAGAGGTCATTCTCCCCGCCGCAGATGACGCGTGTTCAGAGGTTACTGTGACGTACTCAGACCAAGTAATCGCCACTAGCTGCACCGAAATCATTCAAAGAACTTTCACTGCCACAGACGCATGTGGCAATTCAACCTCAATAATGATTGAATTGACTTATGGTGATTTCGAAGCACCCATATTTGATGAAGTACCATCAGAAATTAGTCTTGAATGTGGATCCATCATCAATTTCGAACCTGCCGTGACCGACAACTGCTCTGACTTTGTGGTGACCTTCATAGATAGTCCAATTATGTCATGTGCCAACAGCTTTATTCGCACTTACACCGCTGCAGATGCTTGCGGTAATACATCTGAGGCAAGTGTTACATTTAATTTCATTGACAATACTCCTCCACAACTCAGTGCGGCGCCATCAGACATTGAATTATCCTGCGGACAGCCTGAGCCAGAAGTTGTTACTCCCCTATTTTTTGATAGTTGTTCTGAAGTATCCGTGGGAAGACTTGAGGATTTATTCATCTCATCCGGTTGCGAAGGAAGCTACCAAATCGTGAGAAGATGGTTGGCTCTCGACGCATGCGGAAACACTGCCGAATTCAGTCAAAACATTTTCTACATCGACAACGAAGGTCCTGTGTTCAATGAAATAGAAGCCAATATTGAAGTAGAGTGTGGTGAAGACATTCCTACTCCACTTATCGTTGCTGAAGACTTTTGTTCTGGCTTAGTAGAGAACATAGAATTTGAAGAAGTAGAATTGGACCTTCCATGTGGAAGTCAAATCGTTCGAACCTGGACGGCAACTGACGCTTGTGGTAATTCAAGTACCATGAGTCAGACAATTAGCATTGTGGACACACAAGGACCCATTTTTGATTTTTACCCAGAAAATATCACTATCTCATGTGATGCCCCGATTCCCCCAGCTGCACAGCTCATTGGTATTGATGTTTGTGCAGGCGAAGTGGAAGTTTTTGTGACTGAATTATTCAGCCCGGGTAGTTGTGACGGATCGACTACATTGACACGCATATTCAGAGCGTTTGATGACTGTGGCAATACAGGAATCTATGCACAAATAATTACCATCATCGATACTGAAGCACCTCAATTTATCGAGCCACAGCCCATTATTGAAGTAACGTGCAACAACGTGCAACAGCCAGCCATTTTTGTCGAAGATAATTGTTCTGATTTCGAGCTATTCTTCGAAGACAATACCATTGTTCCAGGCTGTGGTGGCATAATTGAGCGTACCTATACTGCGACGGATGCTTGTGGTAATACGAACCAGTTCGTGCAACTTGTTCAGTTGATTGATGAAATTCCTCCCGTGCTTCAAAATCTTCCACCTGCCGAACTCACTATCGAGTGTGGTACTCCCGTTCCTGATGTATTCCTTTTTGCTCAGGACAATTGTAGTGGAATTACTCCAATAGGATTGCAAGCTAATACCGTTGTAGAAGGCTGCAATACTATATTCACGAGAACCTGGTTCTCGGTGGATGGTTGCGGCAACTCAAGTCAATTCACTCAAACCATTACCATTGTTGATACGACAGCACCTGTATTGAGCCAAACTCCAGAAGATATTACCATCGCCTGCGACGGCAATCTGCCGCCCGTTCCTCAAATCACCGCCAATGATGGATGTACCGGTAGCTTGGTTGTGTCCTTCCAAGAAGAAACAATTGGTGTTAGTCTTTGTCCTCAAATCGTGAGAACATGGACTGCCACAGACTGCTCAGGAAATCAAGTAACCCATTCACAGACCATTACCCTATCGGATGAGGCTGGCAATGGATTTAATGAGCCAGTCTTTAGGGTAATAAACACTGCTTCCACCTTACTATCCGTGAGTTGGCTTGCGCCAGCGGCTGAACAGGTTAAAATTTCAATTTATAACCTCGCAGGTCAGGAAATATTCCCCATGTTTGAAGGTATGATTTATGGCGGAATCCATTATAATATTCCATTCGACACATCTGTGTTATCGACGGGAATCTATATAGTTCGCGCTACCTCAGAGAATTATAGCTTCTCAGAAAAGATCATAATACGCTAACGAATAAATTTCGTTAAGCACTTATAAATTATTCGTTTCGCGTTCCAAGGTCTGTCTTAATTTGCAGCCATGGAACGCGAAACTTTTTTTGCAGATATCATATTACCGCTCGCCTTGCCGCGCGTACTGACTTATCGCGTTCCAAAAGTGCTTAGTGAGTATGTAGCGATCGGACAGCGTGTAGTGGTGCCGATAGGAAAACACAAGCGCTACACAGGCATTATCCAAAACATTCATACAACAGTACCTTCTGGATATGAAGCGCGATATTTAGAGGAAATTCTCGACGAGCAACCTCTGATTCATCCCGTGCAGCTCGAACTCTGGAAGTGGATTGCTTCTTATTACTGTTGCACGCTCGGTGAGGTAATGAATGCGGCTCTTCCAGGTGGACTCAAACTTTCGAGTGAAACAAAGTTTGTATTGATTGAAAATGTCACCGATGCTTTTGAGCTTTCTGAAAAAGAACACCTCATCATTGAAGGATTGAAGAATAACGGTGCGTTGACTTTGGACGAAATCAATGCACTTCTTGAAACAAAAAATTCTAGGAAGATTATTAAATCTTTACTTGACAAAAGAATACTCGGTGCTGAAGATGAAATAAAAGAGCGATTCAAACCTCGAACAGCCGATTTCATTAGCCTTTCAGAACATTATATTCAGGAAAATAATTTGAAACAACTTTTTTCTGAATTAGAAAAAAAGAATTCGCATAAGCTTTCAGAAGTACTCATGGTCTTTTTACAGATGAGTAATTATGACGAAGGAAAGGCCCATGAAGTAGATAGATTAAAACTCCAAAATGCCACTAAATCTACAGCAGCAAATATTCAATCGCTTGTAAAAAAAGGAGTCTTTCAAATACGCACGGTAGAGGTTGGACGATTGGAAGCGCATTTATTGGCGAGTGAAAAAGCGAAGCCACTCTCACCAGCGCAGCAGCAGTCATTGAATGAAATAGAAGATTCTTTTTTGGAAAAAGATGTGGTATTGCTTGATGGTGTGACGTCGAGTGGCAAGACAGAAGTTTATATTCATCTTATTGAAAAATATTTAGCGCTGAATCAACAAGTGTTGTTTCTACTACCTGAAATAGCATTGACGACGCAAATCATACATCGACTTCGCAAACATTTTGGCAAACGTGTCGGCATCTATCATAGCGGATATAGCGACAACGAGCGAACAGAAGTTTGGAATAAAGTACTTGCGGCAAGTCCAGGAGAATGCGATGTGATCTTGGGTGCGCGTTCTTCATTATTTCTTCCCTTCAACAGACTGGGATTGGTAATAGTGGATGAAGAACATGAGAATAGTTTTAAGCAATATGATCCAGCACCTCGCTATCATGCCCGTGATACGGCTATAGTACTTGCCTCATTATTCAAAGCAAAAGTATTGTTAGGTTCTGCCACACCCGCGATCGAAACTACTTGGAATGCCGAGCAGAAAAAATTTGGATGGGTTAAATTGACGGAGCGTTATGGCGGCATATCGCTACCGCTCATTGAGATGGCAGATTTGAGAAGTGGGATGAAGCAAAAAACCATGCAGGGAACATTTACACCTGTGTTGGTCGAAGCCATGAGCACCGCGCTGGCAGCGGGAGAGCAGATTATATTGTTTCAAAATAGACGTGGCTATACACCTCTTTGGCAATGTCATAGTTGTGGATGGATTCCGCAATGCACGCGATGTGATGTGAGTCTTACCTATCATAAAAATGTACATCAACTGAAGTGTCATTATTGCGGTTATAAAACAGATCCACCAAAAGGATGCAATGCGTGTGGAAGTACCGATTTGAAGATGCTAGGATTTGGAACTGAAAAAATAGAAGAAGACATTCAAACGATCTTTCCAGAAGTAGTAGTGCAGCGAATGGATTTGGACACTACGAGAAATAAAAACAGTTATCAAAAAATCATTCAGGATTTTGAAGTTGGAAAAATTCAAATTCTTGTCGGCACACAGATGGTGACGAAAGGATTGGACTTTGACAATGTATCATTGGTGGGAATTTTGAATGCGGATAAAATGATGAATTTTCCTGACTACAGAAGTTTGGAACGCAGTTATCAATTGATGATGCAAGTAGCGGGAAGGGCTGGCAGACGCGGCAAACAGGGTAAGGTAATTATTCAGACATACAATCCATCTCATTGGCTTTTTGATTTGGTTAAAAATGCAAACTATCAAGGATTGTATTTTAGAGAGTTGGAAGAGCGCAAGCAATTTGGATATCCGCCCTACATCCGCATGATTAAAATTTTAATCAAGCACAAAGAAGACAATATCTGCGAAGCCGCAGCCCACGAAGCTTCCAAAGCATTGAATGCTGTAGCCGGACCATACATTCTCGGACCAGAACGACCTTACATTCCCAAAATCAATAATTATTATTTGCGACAAATAATAGTAAAACAGTTGCGCAACACCGAGCTCCAC
>CANGVZ010000137.1 GCA_947457285.1 Flavobacteriales bacterium
CTATGATCAAGAGGGGCGCTTAACAAAGGATGAGAATAAAGGATTGGAGTTTAGCTATAACCATTTGGATTTGGTAGAGAAGGCAAAATATGGCACAGAGGAGGTGAAGTTTATTTGGGATGCAACAGGAGTGAAACTAGCAAAGCAAGTAGGAGCAACTATCACCTATTATTTCGGAGGAATAGAATACACCAATAATACCATTACTCATATAGCCACCTCCGAAGGAATCGCACGACCAGCAACCGGCACAGCCAATAGTTCGGAGTGGCACTATGATTATTACTTAAAAGATCACCTTGGTAATGTAAGAGCCATTATAACCGAAGAGAATAGTGAATTGGAATCTGAAAAGGTGACTGTAGAACTTGCGCGAAGAATGCTTGAAGATGCCAGCTTTGATAACGTGAGTGCAACAGAGAAAGACAAGCCTTTCATGTATCCTTATGACCCAGCCGACCCCAATAATCAGAAAGTGAGTGAATTGAGTAAGCTTACAGGTAAGATCATTGGTCCAGCGAAGGTTATTGCTGTAAAGAAAGGGGAGAAAGTGGATCTGAGCACAAAATATTGGTACACTGAAGAGCCAGGCACTCCGCTTACGGATTTGACTGAAATACTAGCAGGCACATTATTTAATCTAGGAATGGCTAGCACGGGTATTATACCAAGCGGCCCGGAGGCAGGGATGGCATTGCTCAATAATGTCTCAGGGGATCAGTTTGGGAACTTAAGTAATTTCCTGGCTAACTCTTTTGATGATGTTGATTTACAAAAGCCTCGTGCGTATATTGTTTATATGAGCTTTGATAAAAATATGATGCTCGACCCTCGAAATAGTGGGAAAATTCAAGTTACGGACGCTAACACTTTAGGTCAACTGAGCAGGCAAGATATTATCTTCAGGACGGATGGTTACTTCTATGTGTACGTCACAAATCAAAGCGAAACGCATGTAAATTTTGATAATTTAATTATTCGCAGATGGAAGCCCCAAGTGAGAGTCACCTACGATTACTATCCATTTGGATTGGCTTGGGAGAACCCGAAGTTGCCGGTAACTGAGGAAGGACTGCATGATCATATCTATCAGGATAAAGAATACCAATTTGCAGAATTTTCTGACGGACGTGGACTGGAGTTGCACGATTTCCACGCACGTATGTATGACGCGACCACAGGGCGTTGGTTAGTCCCTGATCCTGCGGCGCAGTTTTCGAATCCATATTTGGCGATGGGCAATAGCCCGATGATAAGTATCGATCCGGATGGAAGGTTAGCATGGTTCGTTCCTGTCATTGCAGGTGCAATAATTGGAGGCTATCTTGGTGGAGCAATTCAACAAGGAACAGGAGGACTTCCTGGTGCCGATTGGAACATTGGTGGATGGGATAATACGGCTTGGCAAGGGGTAGTCGGCGGAGCCATAGCTGGAGCCGGTGTGGGACTAGGCTTAAGTGCTGGATTAGCGGCTAATGGGGCTAACATTACTGGAATTTCCTCCATTGGGAAGGCTGGTTTTGCAGCCAGTGGAGCTTCTACAAAATCCTGGAATATCACAGTCAATGCTTTAATGAACGCTAATATTAATATGATATCAAAAGCGATTCAAGGAGGTAATTGGGAGCAATCCTCAGCGAGCGGCATGATTGGCCTTGGTGCAGGAGCAGTCGGTGGTGCAGCAGGAAGTGCTTATAGTTCACGAGGGATAATGTCTTTGAAGGGAATTAGAACTCAGAATTATGTAACAAACATCATAAGCGGGAGTGGAGAAAGATTGTATAGAAGTTTAGAAGCAGGCTTAGATTCTCAAGGCGCAGTATCGAATACGATTATGGGAGGTTTAGAGGGATTAATCATGGCTTATATGGTAAGTTCGAAGGGCTTTGGAATTGAAAACAAGAATTGGATAGACTACAAGGAGTATGATATTTTGAAAAATGTGTACGTTAACGCATTGGATAAAACGACTCACGTCTTCGCTCGATATGTTTCTGGATTTGTTTCGCAGGTAGGAACTTCAGTTCCAGGGGTTGGATTTCAATTAGGTACTGCTTACTACACATTCATTGGTAGTACATATTCAGGAGGCACTAATATTGTAGGAATAGTCCTAGCGGCAGGACTTAATTGGGGTGCACAAACAAGATTGGCTTCTGCAATTTTGAACTGGACCGGCTCTTGGGAAAGTTATGAGCAAATTGGAGGCTTTCGGCCATACACGGTATGGGGCAGATGATTAATTCTAATACCATTATGAGTAGAATAGTTGCTTTAAAATTATTGAGCTTATTGTTCAGTTTTTCTTTATTCAATTGCACGGTTCACAAGAATATCTATTTAAAGAAAGACGGTTCAGTATTGTTAAATTTCTCGGATGATGCTGCTAGTCAATGGGGGAATCATTATTTAAACTCTCAAATAGAGAACCTTAGTTTAAATGAAAAGGGGGAAATTAATTTCACGATGAGAGCAATAGATTCTTTAGGGAATTATCTCTCGCCAGTATTTAATAATAATATCTTCAAATTCGATTACCGATCTGACTCTCTTTTTATTGAGCAAGCGGGAGGGGAGGTTTTTAGAAAGAATTATAAGCAAGGAGTTCACCTCATAATTAGAGTAAGATCTGAAAGAAGAATTAAAAGGGTTTTAACTGACAATAATTACGTAAAGCGAAAAGGTAGTGAAATATTAATCAAAAAGTCAAGGGCTAGCTTTAATGATGCAAATGAAAATTTGAAAGTCTGTATCGTTTTCGAGAAATAGAAATTTCTATCTAATTGTTCAGTGGGGTGAGAACGAATATTCCTGGACACACACACCCTATTATTACTCATAAATATCTTTTCTATGTCTAAGGTCAATGACATCTACTAAAAGTACATCATCAAAAATATCGTAGCTAATGCGGTAGTGAGCCACACGAATACGAACAAATGCATATTCTGAAGCAATTTTTAGAATCAGAATCACAATGAGAATGAGAATGAGAATGAATGGAGGATGGGGAGGGGCGCGTTTTCGCAATACGATCTATTTCAGTAACACTCAAAAAAAGAAAAACCGACATTCGTCGGTTTTTGAGTGCGGGCGGAGGGTCCCGATAGCTATCGGGACGAACCCCCATGCCTCGCGGCGCTAGATTTATTCTTGACATTTATGCTTTTTAACTAATCGCAGTGTAATCTCTGGGTAGTTAGCAAGATTTCGAATGTAAGCTTTACTTTTCATGCGTTTGATATGACTTTCTATGAGTCGAGCTTGTTGGTAACCTAAATTCGAAATGAGATGATACAATTCCCAATCATCATGTCTAGCTGTAAATGCACCAGAAATTTCTTTATTCTTATGTTGCATGATCCTTTGTTCGATATCTAAGCAACTTCCAGTGTAGAACGTATCTGATGAGGGTGAATAAAGCACGTAAACGAACGCCATGACATTAGAGTTTGTAGTTTAGTTAATTACCAGCTTATAAAAAAACCGATTTTTCAATCGGTTTATCGTGCGAGCGGATGGTCCCGATAGCTATCGGGACGAACCACCATTTCTGGCGGCACGATAAAACTGTGCACAAAAAAACCGATTTTTCAATCGGTTTATCGTGCGGGCGGAGGGTCCCGATAGCTATCGGGACGAACCACCATTTCTGGCGGCACGATAAAACTGTGCACAAAAAAACCGATTTTTCAATCGGTTTATCGTGCGGGCGGAGGGACTCGAACCCCCATGCCTCGCGGCGCTAGATCCTAAGTCTAGTGCGTCTACCAATTTCGCCACGCCCGCTTAAGAGGGGGCAAAGATAGCAAGAATTCTGAATATCCAAACTGCCCAACTTTAACTATCTTTGCGCCCCCGTTTGAAAATTACCTTGAACGGTGAAAATCAACGGTATTAAGTATAAAAAAATGAATATTGTTCAGAACAACATCGACGCGTTAAACGCAGAAATCACCATCAAACTCGAACCCGCTGACTACAAAGAGCGCTTCGAAAATGCACTAAAAAAATATAGAAAGAACGCCCAAATGCCCGGTTTTAGACCCGGTCACGTGCCCGCTAGCTTGATCAAACAACGCTTCGGGAAGTCCCTCTTGGCAGAAGAAATAAACAATGTTCTTCAAGATTCGATCTACAAGTACATTAACGAAAATAAAATCAACGTCCTCGGAAATCCCCTCCCTAAAGACTCTAGCGAAGAGGTGGGCGACTGGGACAACCCCGGTGATTTCCAATTTACCTACGAACTGGGTATGGCGCCAGAAATCAGCCTCAACCTCGATAAGTCAATGACATTCGACTACTTCGTAGTAGATGTGGATGCTGAGCTCATCAACAAACAAATGAAGGACCTCCGCCGCAGATATGGCAAGCTTTCTTCTCCAGAAGTAAGCGGCGCTGAAGATATGTTGATGGTGGACCTCGTAGAATTAAACGCTGATGGTACCGCTAAAGAAGGTGGTATTTTTAGCAAGACTACTGTGAGTATTGAGTTCATTAAAGACGATGCAGTAAAGGCTAAATTGATTGGTCTTAAAATAGGAGATAAGGTAACCGTAAATCCTCTTATCCTTAGCTCTAATCACGAAGACCTCGCTCGTATGCTCAATACGACGCACGAGGCTATTCACGGCTTGACGGCGGATTTCGAATTGATCGTAAACGAAGTGCGCTCAATGGAACCCGCAGAACTCAACCAAGAATTGTTCGACAAACTATTTGGTGAAGGCACTGTCACCAGCGAAGAACAAATGAGTGAGCGCGTAAAGACAGACTTACAAAAGATGTTCAGCCGCGATTCTGACTGGTTGTTCAAGAGAACATTCGTAAAAGAAATTGTAGAAAGAACAAATATTCAATTGCCAGATGCATTCCTCAAAAGATGGATTGTAATGACCAATGAAAAGCCTGTGACCGTTGACATGGTTGAGGCGGAATACGACAGCTACGCTGGAGGTCTTCGTTGGCAGTTGATCGAAAATAAGATCATTCGCGAAAATGAAATCAAGGTGACCATGGAAGATGCCATGAGTCACGTGAAATCTCTCCTCGCTGAGCGCTACGCCCAGTATGGTATGAACCTCGAAGAGGCACAGTTGGAAGACTTGGCTAAGAAAACCCTCGGAAATCGCGAAGAGGCACAAAATGTTTATGACTATCTCTATGAAGATAAAGTAGTAGAATTGGTAAAGAACAATTGTACCATCAACGAGATTAAAATGAAGTACGACGACTTCGTTCACAAAGTGCAACATTCATAAAAAAATATTCCTACATGGAAAACGTGCATTCTTATATCACAGAAAACAAACAGCGTTTCTTAGACGAGCTCTTGGATTTATTGCGTATCCCTAGCGTAAGCGCAGATCCAAAATACAAGAATGATGTGGTGAGAACGGCTGAGAAAGTGGCTGAACACCTCAAACTCGCTGGCGCAGACAACGTGGAATTATGTCCTACCGATGGTTATCCGATTGTGTATGGAGAAAAAATCATCGATCCATCGAAGCCAACTGTGTTGGTGTACGGACACTATGATGTACAGCCCGCTGATCCGCTCGAGTTGTGGACAAGCCCACCTTTCGAACCGGTGATTAAGAAGACAGAGATTCATCCTGAAGGCGCCATCTTCGCTCGCGGAGCTTGTGATGACAAAGGTCAGATGTTCATGCACGTGAAAGCTTTTGAAGCCATGTGGAAGTCTGGCTCTTTGCCTTGCAATGTCAAGTTCATGATCGAAGGTGAAGAAGAAGTGGGAAGCAATAACCTCGGTCCTTTCTGTATCGCCAATAAAGAGCGCTTGAAAGCCGATGTGGTATTGATTTCTGATACTTCAATCATCGCAAATGATACTCCAAGTATCGATTGCGGTTTGCGCGGCCTCAGCTACATCGAAGTGGAAGTAACGGGTCCAAATCGCGACTTGCACAGCGGTGTTTATGGCGGTGCCGTTTACAATCCGATCAATGCATTGGCAAAGATGATTGCGAGCATGCATGATGAAAACAATCATATCACCATTCCAGGTTTTTATGATGAAGTATTGGAATTAACAGCGCAAGAGCGCGCGGATTTGAACCTCGCGCCTTTTGATGAAGAAGCGTATAAAAAAGACTTAGATATCGACGCAGTGCACGGCGAGAAAGGTTATACCACACTAGAGCGTACAGGTATTC
>CANGVZ010000138.1 GCA_947457285.1 Flavobacteriales bacterium
GTAAAGGATTTAGCGCGTCTGGACAAAGACGGGGCGCGTCTTGAAAAAGAAAAAATTTCACATGAGCAGTCCATTTCAAAACTGCAAAACCAACTATCCAACTCGAGGGCGGCGATTACGAATATTGAGACCAATAAAAAATCGTTGGAGCTAGAATTAGAGGATGAGAAAAAAGAATCGAATCAAATCAAAAAAGAGATAGAGCAATTGGAACAGGTCCTTCGAGCGAAGGAAAGCGAATATTCCGAACGCTTTCCTGGATCTGTCATTACAGATAAAAAGGCAGAGCGAGCCAGAGATGATCTGGAAGATCGAAGAGAAAAAATCATCAAGCAGCAGGAAAAATTAGAAAAGAAAAATGAAAAAGTAACTGCTGTTGAAAATCGTATTTTACAAAATGAACGCAAGCTACACGAAGCTCAAACCAATGTTGAAAAACAAGAAGCCGAGATAACGCGCCATAAGACCGAGCTCGACAGTCTTTTCGAAAAACAGAAAAATAACAAGTCAGCCAACCTTGAGGAAACGCAGCAAGTAGAATCTGCGAAGGCTGATCTAGACAAATTAAAATCCGCAAAAGGAGGCCTAATCACGTTAAATTAATCTCCCATGAAATCCTCTCTCATTATCCATCAAAACGGTCAGTGGACAGAACCACAAACATCACTACCGAATGCAAATCTCGTTATCGCAACGGGAGGAATCGACATCATTGGAAATGATTTCGTTTATAAAGAGCTCCGCCAGAAATATCCAGACGCAGCCATTGTCTCCTTGAGTACCGCTGGAGAAATCGCAGGTACCAAGGTTTACGACAATAGTGTTGTAGCCACTGCTCTTCATTTTGAAAAAACCCGTTTAAAAACGTGCGCGCTTGTGCTCTCCGACTTTACGAACAGTTTTGAATGTGGCGTGCAACTTTATGAAGAGTTGAAGGGAGAAGATTTGGTGCACGTACTTGTTATCAGCGAAGGCATCACAGCAAATGGTGATGAGTTGGTAAAAGGCATTAACCAAAATCTAGCACCAGGTGTCATTGTTACGGGTGGCCTCGCAGCTGATGCGGGTCGATTTCAAAAAACCCTTGTTGGGCTCAATAGCAGCGCAACATCGGGTAATGTTATCGGCATTGGTTTTTATGGGAATAGTCTTCGAATTTCCCATGGCTCGCAAGGAGGTTGGGATGCATTTGGACCTGTGCGTGTGGTGACTGAATCAAAAAGTAATGTGCTTTATTCTTTGGATAACATCCCTGCCCTCGAACTTTATAAAAATTTCTTAGGAGATAAAGCGAAGGACTTACCTGGCGCGGCTTTGTTATTCCCTTTGTGTATCAAGCTTGAGAACGGAGACTTATTGGTAAGAACAATTTTAAGCATTGACGAAAAAACGGGTACCATGACGTTTGCCGGGGATTTACCTCAAGGCGCGAAAGTCCAGTTTATGATGGCCAATTTCGACAGGCTGATTGATGGAGCAATGAACGCCGCCTCTCAAAGCAAAACGCTCAAAGAGCCCAAATGGGTTTTTATGGTTTCTTGTGTTGGTCGCAAACTAGTGTTGGGGCAGCGTATTGATGAAGAATTGGAAAGTGTTTATGACGAACTCGGGCCACAAGCTGTCTACAGCGGATTCTATTCGAATGGTGAAATTTCACCCATTCTTACTACCACGAAGTGTTCTTTACACAATCAAACCATGACCATTACCACATATACCGAAGTATAGATATGTCGTCTAATCCTGAGTTTCATCGTCTCTTCCAACGTCAATTAAAGAAATACCAAATCGATCCCGAGCAGCTCGCTCCAAACGTGAAGGAATTTCTATCTTCACTCAACGCGAGTTATTTGCACATGGAAGAAAATCGTCTTCTCGTAGAACGTGCCATACGCCTGAGCAGCGAAGAGTTAGAAGAAAAAAATAAGCGTCTTCATGAGGAGTCCCAAAAGCAGCAAGTGCTAATCGAATCATTAAAAACATCTTTTAAAAGTCTCAGCCCTGGAGGAGAAGAAATCAATGATGATAATTTGATTCACATCGCAGAGCAGATTAAAATCGCAATTAAAGAAAGAAAAAAGCTTGAAAAGGATCTCGTGAAAGCTCGAGAAGTAGCGGAAGCTTCATTGGAAACAAGAAAAATCTTTTTAGCAAATGTGTCTCATGAAGTCCGCACTCCTCTCAATGCGATCATTGGAATGTCTGGTGTGTTAGCTGATAGTAATTTGAATGAAGAACAGCGCGAGTATTTAGAAGCCATTCGCGCCTCAAGCGAGGGCTTGTTGGTGATTATTAATGATATCCTCGACCTCACTAAAATGGAAAGCGGCAAGCTCCAGCTTGAACGAATTCCATTTAGCATTGACCATGCCCTCAAGCCCGTGATGCGCGGCTTTGGAGTGAAGGCGCAACAAAAAGAAATTCAATTAACTATCGAACGCGATGTGACCATTCCTGATTATCTAAAGGGAGACCCTACTCGATTGGTGCAAGTCTTGTCTAATTTGATTTCAAACTCAATTAAATTTACGAATAAAGGTTCTGTTAAGTTGATTATTCGAAATAAGGGAAATGATAGAGATGATTATCTGATACAATTCACTGTTGTGGATACAGGCGTTGGGATTGATGAGAGCAAGATAAAAGCAATTTTCGACGAGTTTACTCAGGAAGACGCCTCCATCTCTCGCAGATATGGCGGCACAGGATTAGGCCTTCCTATTGCTAAAAATCTTGTTGAGATCATGGGTGGGACGCTCGATGTAGAATCAATAAAAGATAAAGGCTCTGCATTTTCTTTCACCATTCCGCTTGGCAAAACAGAAAAACCAACCGTGACTGACGTTGGAGTCGGGGTAGAAAAAGATTTATCGGGCAAAAAAATCTTATTAATTGAAGACAATGAAATCAATCGTTTTTTGGCGTCCACGTTGCTCAAAAAATGGAATGCCTCACTATCTATGGCCATCAATGGTATCGACGCCATACCTTATTTGCAGCAAGAGGCGTACGACGTCATTTTAATGGACTTACAAATGCCAGAAGAAGACGGTTTTCAATCAACTCATCGAATTAGGGAAATTCTCAAACTAAAGACACCTATTATCGCCCTAACGGCTAATGCCTTAGAAAGTGAGCGCCAAGCATGTCTGCGAGCGGGAATGAACGATTATTTGTCAAAGCCTTACGCTCCAGATGATTTATATTCCAAAATTTTAAAACACCTCGTGCATTAAATACCTGCGCTGCAAAGCACAGCAATGCCCTTTTCATTCACCAAAAGACGTTCTTTGTCTGCATTTGCAAAATAAGAATGTTCCGTTGAAGCATGCGGCATAATTGCAATCAGATCAATGCCGTTATTCTCGGCATACATGAGGGTTTGCTTTGCAAAACCAAAAGAGTAAACCGAAACATCTTCGGCCACTTCACGATAGCGAATATCGCTTCCCTTGAGAAGGCGAATAGTATTTTCTTTATTAATAATTAATTCCTCCGCGGGTTCTTCTCCAGGGCGATTGATGGTATAAAGCAGCACTTCTGCGCCAGAAGCCTGTGCAATCAATTTTACTGCTTCAGCCAACCCTTCATAATCCTCATGTGAGCCGACAGGGAGAAGTATTTTCTTGAACTGATCTACTGCCTCTGAGGTCTTTTGTACCACAATTGAAGCACATGGATTTTCTTTCAATAACTTTAAAATATCTGCCCCCAAAAGATTTTGACGAATCCCGCGCGGGCCGTGTGTTCCTATAACCATTAAATCATAAAAGCCACGACCAGCAATCTCATTTATAGTTTCGAGTACGCTACCTTTTTCCACCACCACACCAGAACTGACCCTTTGAGCCACAAGAGGTTTAGCAACCAAAGCGAGCTTCTCCTCCGCTTCTTTTTGTTCTTTCTCGCTATCAATTACATGAAGCAAATCAACATGAATCGGGAACTCCTCTTTGAGCATAACAGCTTGTTTTAAGGCCATATCAGCAGCTTCCGAAAAATCAAAAGGAACAAGAATTTTAAAGTGGTCGAATCGCATAACTTTAATGTTTAGGCCTCAAATATAGGGAAGAGGGGAAATTTTGGGAACAAGGGAGAATTGGGAACAAGGAACATATAACTAGACATTCTGAATTCTGACTTCTGAATATTTAATTTAAAGCAACAATTAACTGGATATCAATTTGAATTTCAGACAAATGCAAAAATTCTTGCATTATTGAAAATCCAACTGTTAATGATTTCACATAAGACAACATATGGGTATCATTATTTTTCTTAATGTTGCCCACTATTTCGGTCAAAACCACCCGGAATATTTTGAAATACAAACCACAAATTTTTCTTTATGGCAAATAAAGAGGGCCGTCCGATGTCTATGTACGAAAACGTGCAGCATCAATTCACGAAGGCGGCAGACCTAATGAAACTGGATGAAGGAGTTAGAAAAATTCTTTCAATCACAAACAATGAAATTCTTGTGAACTTTCCTGTGAAAATGGACGATGGAAGAATCGAAGTTTTCACTGGTTATCGTGTGCAGCACAACAACGCACTCGGTCCTTACAAAGGCGGTCTTCGCTATCACCCAACAGTGGATATCGATGCTGCAAGAGCGCTTGCAACATGGATGACTTGGAAAACATCTCTTGCTGGCCTTCCATACGGTGGCGGTAAAGGTGGTATCCAAATCGACCCGAAGAAGTATTCACAAACAGAATTAGAGCGCATCACGCGTCGTTTCACTTTTGCACTCGGCGACAATATCGGTCCTGAACTCGATATACCAGCGCCAGACGTAAACACCAACGCACAAATGATGGCGTGGATTGCAGATACATACATGCAGACCAAGCCAACAGCGGAGCGTTCGATGTACAAGCACGTTGTTACTGGTAAACCAGTTGGTTCGGGCGGTCTCGAAGGTCGTGATAGAGCTACTGGCTTTGGCGTCGTTGCCACCATCCGTCAATGGGCTAAACTCCGCAACAAAAACCTAAAGGGTATGAAATATATCGTTCAAGGTTTTGGTAATGTTGGATACTGGGCAGCGCATTTCATGGCGAAAGAAGGTGCTATTCTCATTGCAGTTCAGGATGCCAGCGGTACTATTTACAATGCAAATGGTATCGATCCTGAGAAACTCAACGAACATGCAACACCGAACCTCACGGGTGTTAAAGATTTCCCAGGCACCGAAGCTATCGATCCAAAGACCTTTTTCGGCTTGCAATGTGACATCGTGATTCCTGCTGCACTCGGCAATCAAATCACTGGTGAAAACGCAGGGGAAATCAAAGCTTCTTTGATTGCAGAAGGAGCCAATGGTCCAGTAGACGTGACTGGTGACGCAGTATTAAATGAAAAAGGAATTGATATCATCCCAGATATTCTGTGCAATAGCGGTGGTGTGATTGGTAGCTATTTTGAGTGGCTTCAAAACCGCCAAGGTGAGCTTTGGGAAATGGACGATGTAATCAACAAGCTCGAAGCGAAGTTGGTAAAATCATTCAACCAAGTGGTAGCCTGCGCAGATAAATATAAAACAGACTGGCGCACGGCAGCGTATATCGAGGCTATCAGTAGAATCGATGTCGCTTACAAGCAACGCGGTATCTTCCCATAAGGAATTATTCATAGCATTTAAAAAGCCTTTCCGAATTCCTCGCACTTCGGAAAGGCTTTTTTCTGTTATGATAATTATCATTTTTCAGAAAAAATAAATCTCCTACTTTTCAATTCTAAACCTTTTTGAACATGACCCACCACATTCCAGACGGACTTTTCCATGAAGTATGGCAGCTATATGAAGGCGGACACTCCAGTGATGAAATTCTCGCCAGACTGTTGAAGCGTCAAGTAAATTTGGATATAGCAGAAGCAGTTTTGTCTAAAGTGAAAACTATGCAAGACGCACGCAAACGAAGACGGGGCTTACGATCAGTGATTGCAGGTGGTGTGACATTGGTGCTTGCATTTCTAATCACCTTTCTTCTGCATGTAGCAGGAGTAGACACCAATATTCCTTTATACGGCCTTACAACTATTGGCATAGGCCTTCTTTTCACGGGTATGGTGTTTTATATGGGATAAATCAATCCTCCTTTTTTCTCAAAAACAAATACCGAATGAACGTTCGGTACAGTTCTTCCAA
>CANGVZ010000139.1 GCA_947457285.1 Flavobacteriales bacterium
ATCGAGGGTGAAGTGCCACGTTATGTGCAGTCTGACTCTGTGCGCTTGCGCCAAATTTTGGTGAACCTCATGAGCAATGCGATAAAATTCACCTCACGCGGCAGCGTAACCCTAAAAATAGAACTGCTCCAACAATTGGATCAAAAAATCACCCTACGCTTTTCTGTGATAGACACTGGAATCGGAATCGAGCCTTCGAAGCAAAAGAAAATCTTCGATGCCTTCTCGCAGGCGGATACAAGTACGACAAGAGAATACGGAGGCACTGGTTTGGGATTGACCATTTCAAACAAACTGTTGGGGTTGATGGGCACTTCCATGAAAGTGGAAAGTGAATTAAATCGTGGATCCATTTTTTACTTTGACATCAAACTCAATCGTTTTGGTAGTGAAACGGTATTGGCCGACGATTGGTCCACTACGAAGAAAGCAAGCGCTATCAATGAGCCGATCGCGGCTGTAGCGCACGACTTGTTCAAGTCTAGCGTTACCTTCCTTATCGCCGAAGACAACCCCGTAAATATGTTGCTCGCAAAAACACTATTGCGCGATCTTTATCCGGAAGCCAATATTTACGGCGCTGCCAGTGGCAATGAAGCATTGGATTTGTACCGCCAACATAAGCCCGATATCATTTTTATGGACGTTCAAATGCCTCAAAAAAATGGGTATGAAACTACCCGTGAGTTGAGGCAGATTGAGACAGAAAGAAAATGCGTCGTAATCGCGCTTACCGCAGGAACGGTCGAAGGCGAAAAGGAACGCTGTCTCCTTGCGGGAATGGACGATTACATCTCCAAACCCATTATGAGGGCATCATTCACAGAATCTGTCGAAAAGTGGCTATTACATATTGAGAAGAATATGTGATATTTGCCCTAGAATGACCCAACCAAAATCTTTAGTAGCAGTCATCATATCCGTACTGACAGGTCTCAGTATTATACTGTCTTTACAAGAGTACAATAAGTACGCAGAAGTCATCAATCATGATGTCAAGCATTACTATGGATACCTACCAGCCATTTTCATTCACAAGGATATTCATCTCCAGAACAGCAGCTATTTTGATGGGAAGAAAGAATATTACTATTGGTACGAAAAAGGGCCTAACAACAGTAAAGTCTTCAAGACTTCGTGCGGAGTAGCCTATTTTTATGCTCCATTCTTCTTCGTTGCCGATGCTTATGCAAATTGGCACGGAGGCTATCTGAAGCATGGATTCAGCCCTCCATATAAAGTTGCATTGCTGATTTGCGGACTTCTTTATTTTGCCTGGGGCCTAATGCTCGTTCGCAAGCTCTTGTTCAAGTTTCATTTTAGCGATACCGTCGTTGCCCTCACCATATTGCTCATTGGCGTGGGCACCAACTTGCTCTGCTACGGTTCGCAGAGCTCACCGCTAAGCCATGTTTTTAGCTTTTTTCTCTTCACTGCATTCACGCTTGCCGTGATACATTATGAAGAGAAAATGAATTGGAAAAATGCGCTTCTCATCGGATTATTATTAGGTCTCATTTCTATTGTCCGCCCTACCAATCTCATTATAGGCCTTATTCTACTTCTTTATCGCGTATCCTCCTGGAAAACCTTCATAGAGCGAATTCAGCGATTGCTTTCGCGATTCGACCTGATTGCATTGATGTTGATTACATTCATGCTGCCATGGATTCCACAATTCATTTACTGGAAAGTGGTCACTGGGTCTTACCTCTATTATCCATACGGCAATGAAGGTTTCTTTTGGTTGCAGCCCAAAATTTATCATGGACTCGTCGGATTTAGAAAAGGATGGATCATCTATACACCACTCATGATCACAGCAGTAGTGGGCCTATTCCTGCTCAAAAAGCGTGTCGCCGATCTGCAAAAAGCCATCGTCTTTTTCACCATCCTGCATATTTATGTAATTTTTTCATGGTGGTGCTGGTGGTACGGTGGAAGCTACGGCAGTCGCCCAATGGTAGACACTTATGGAGTGCTTGCGCTGCCCGCCGCCATATCCATTGAGCGCATTACCAAAATGAAAAGATGGACTTTTCCTCTATGGGTGCTCACCTTTGGATTTTTTATTTGGTTAAATATTTTTCAAATCTTTCAATACGTCCGTCATACACTGCATTACGATAGTATGAACCAACGTTTGTATTTCAAACAGTTTGGAAAATTGGAAAGAGTGGATGACTTTTGGGAAAATTTGAGCCCTCCAGACTACGAAAAAGCTAGACAAGGACGATGAAATTAAGCATAATTATACCCCTATATAACGAGGAGAAACTGGTTCTCACTGTTCTTGACAGGCTGCTGGCCATCACCTATCCCCCATCGGTAAAGGAATTTGAGATTGTAATCGTTGATGACTGTTCACGAGATGCTTCTTATGATAATGTAAGCAAATACATACAGGACAAGCCGTTCATTCATCTTCACCGACATGAAGTGAACCAGGGAAAGGGAGCGGCAGTGCGCACGGGCATCTCAAAAAGTACCGGAGACGTAATACTCATCCAGGATGCAGATTTGGAATTGCATCCCCAAGACATCCCAAAACTCATTGAAGCTATGGACGTGCTAAAGGTCGAATTTGTAAATGGCTCGCGTTATTTGCCCGGAGTCATAAGGCCGATCAGCAGCTATCGCAGGTATATTTTCAATAAACTGTTTACCTATATCACCTCGTTGCTCATCAACGTGCGCCTGACGGATATGGCTTGTGGATATAAGCTCTTCACGAGATCACTTTATGAAAAAATCAAATTAAATGAAAATCGATTTGGTTTTGAAGCTGAATTATTAATCAAAGCGCTACGTCTCAAGCGAAATAACGTGACTGAGGTTCCTGTGAATTATTTCCCCAGAAATGAAGGTGAAGGGAAAAAATTAAAATCCTCTGATGGCTTCAAAATCTTTTGGACCATCTTCAAATACGGGGTATTGAGGATGAAATGATAAAGAGGAATTAAAACTATGAAAACTTACTCTCCAGGACTACATTTTATCGGTGACATAGAAGCAGAAAATGTTGCTCCAATGTTTGATGCAAAAGCATGTAAAACGCTTATCGATGCACTCATAACCAAACATGGCCTGAATAAAGTCGGTGAAGTATATCACAGCTTCGATAATGCAGGGTTTACGGCGGCCATTTGTCTCACCGAATCCCACATTTCCGTGCACACCTGGCCAGAGTATGGGAGGGTTACCTTCGATGTCTTTCTCTCTAATTATGAAAATAATAATGACGGAAAAGGAGAAGATATTTTCAACGAAATTTCTGCGTATTTTTCAGCCATTACTGTAGCCAAGAATATTCTTCGTAGATGAGCCTTCTAATCAAAAATGCCGGTGACTGTGATTGTGGCAAGCCACTTTCATTCTGGGACTTTAAATCAGAGTTTATCGCTTGCAAAAGCTGCGGTAAACTTTACGAAAGAAAAGAGCGACGCTTCATTCGAACGTTCGACAGCGCGTTACTCCATCTCATTGAATACAAATGCGGCGAATTCATACGCATCGACGATGTTGAATTTGAAATCATTGGAACGTTATTATTAGAGGGTGAAAACCACCGCAGTCAATGGTTTAAACTTCAAAATTTCGAATCAGGTATTAAGTACTTGAACTACTGGCATGGAGAATATGCATTGTACACTAAATTCTTCATTGAAATATCCCCAGCAGAATTGACCAATGTCGCTATCAACGACTCTGTGATGATTGATCAAAAGAAAATGACGCTCTTTCAAATCGATAAAGTGATTGACGCAGTGGGACTTGGCGAAATGATCACCTTATTCGACACCTACGAAAAACCATTTATACTGCACCTCGGTCACGCTGATAAAACAGAAAATTGCATTTGGATAATGAATAAAAAAGAAATTGAGATTTTTGATGTCTCCTCCCTTCAACAAAAGGAAGATAAATTTTCATTCATTATTCAGTAGATTTACAAAGGAAAATGAGCTCCCTTCCAGAAATAACGAAAAACTATAGATGTCCTCATTGTAAAGAGCCGATTAATATTCGTGTTCCCAAATGGACAAAGCTTGTTTCGTGTCCGTCATGCTATTTCACTTCCAAATTAGTAATGGGAGAACCGAAGCAATTTGAACAAAGAAAATCATTCAGCTTCAACGCGACATTTTTAATTCCTATCGGCAGCACAGTGGTAATCAATGATACCACCTACATCTGTGCGGGTGCTGTCAAGAAAAAGCTCAGTGATCATGTTCATTTCCCATGGACTGAATATTACCTCTACGCTCCCGGCAAACCGGTAACCTCACTGAGTGAAGTGGAAGGTAACTGGATATTTTTGGAGGCCATACCACACATGCCCGTTCCCAAGGGTACTGTAGTTCAGTATCAGCTCAGAAAATATGCGCAGTATAGCTACGACAAAGTAGAAGTGCTGCACTTTGCAGGCGAAAGCCCTAGTATCGCAACCTCAAGTTCGATTTACAAAGAATACATCGCTCCTCCGCACATACTTTCATGCGAAATCACAAATGACTCCGCCCAGTGGTTTGTGGGGCGCCATGTTTCAAAAGATGAAATCGAATCAGGCATTCCTGATATACTTTCCATACCACGCCGCAGTGCACAGGGCGCAATCACCCCAAATCCAGTTTCCATTCCCGGCAATCTTTTGATGTTTGCATTTGTAGGATATCTCGCACTTTTAAGCTTCGTAGCCCTCATTTCGTATGCAATGGAAACGCACCTTGGAAGCACCAAAATCAAGCCTTTAGAAAGTACGCCTTATTACGAAGTACCAGCAGCAGAAGTTGATGCTTTCAAAGATTCCTTGCTGGTGGCCAATCCTAAAATGATGCTCTATCAAGCTGATTCCATAGCCTTTATTCGCTTTCAGAAAAAACAACAAGAGGTAAGAGATGGAAAGAAAGTATATTATAAAACACCTTCATTCACCTTGGAAAGTAATTGGACTGCCCTGGAAATAAAACTCGATGCCGATGTGAGCAATACGTGGGTGGGAGCCGAAGGATACTTGATAAATCAAGACACCGGCGAACAAATTCCATTTTGGAAAGATGTAGAATACTACGCCGGTGAGACTGGCGGCGAAAGGTGGTCTGAGGGAAGCAAACGCAGCCGCATTATCATCTCCAGCTTGGACAAAGGAACGTATCACATACTGGTCTCTGCGACCAAACCAAACGCCAAAGGTCCCGATCTAGTTGTAACCTGGATTAAATCGCCTTTCCTTACTAGCAATTTTCTTCTTTTCTTTTTTATAGGATTAGCGGTAATGCTCGGGACCTACTTTTTACAAAAGTCCTATGAAACAAAACGTTGGGCAAACTCTGATTTTGATGAATACTATTAAGATATGATGAATACACTCAAAGATCTTAAAATGCGAGGAATGAGAGGATTTCTCATCTTCTTCTCTGTAATGTTTCTCGCATATTCTATTTCAACCTTTTTTGGTTACCGCATTTTAAATATCACCACAAATGACTATGAGAGGGACTCCTCATCAAGTTATTCTGGCTATAGAACGTACCACAAATAAATAATCACATGGAACTACTCAACCTTAAGTATGTTATTTCATCCATCGTTTACTCTGGAATTGGAATATTAATTCTAATCATTTCCTTCATCATTGTAGAAAAAATAGCACCAGAAAATCTATGGAAGGAAATCGTTCAGAATAAAAATACCGCTCTTGCATTGATGGCAGGTGCCTTTATGATAGCTATCGCCATCATCATATCTTCAGCGATACACGGCTGATTCGTCAATGGAGAATAAAAAAAGAATTCGATTCAGCTCGCTGCTGCTGGTTTCTGTTTTCGTTGTCGCCACCTGCGGTTTGATTTACGAATTGATTGCCGGCACTTTGGCCAGTTATCTGCTAGGCGATAGCGTTACACAATTTAGCCTCATTATAGGTGTCTATCTCTTTTCAATGGGAGTAGGCTCCTATTTATCTAAATTTATTACCACCAATTTACTTCAGAAATTTGTTCTGATTGAAATCCTGGTAGGACTCATTGGGGGGTGTAGCGCGGCAATCCTGTTCGTCTGCTTTAATCATATCGACTCATTTCGAATTTTACTGTTCGGTCTGGTTGCAGCTACAGGAACGCTTGTGGGACTCGA
>CANGVZ010000140.1 GCA_947457285.1 Flavobacteriales bacterium
CATAAGAAGTTATGGAAACATTTAGGGCGGTTGTTGGAGCCCACCCCGTAAAACCTAGCCCTATTTCAAAACGTATGTTTGTAGCTCCAGTAAGTTGACTTAGACCATAAAGGTTTAAAATAGGGTTTACGAACCCTTCTTCATTATACGGCCCTATTAGCAATGTTCCTTCAACGTAGGTAATCCCTGGAAAATTCGTTGAAAAATTATCTACTTCCTCTTGGGTAGCGAGCGTTATATCCCCAACATAAACTTGAGCATATGAATGAAATGCTAGAAAGAAGTAACAAATTAAGGTAAGAGTAGTTTTCATTTGAGCTTTATTAATTTAAAGATAGATGCAAATATAAAGGGGGTTCACTCCAGTTAGTGAACCCCCTTTTTCGGTTTGTAAACTCCTATATTTTTAAAATGACCAGCTCTCGATGTCGCTCAATTGAATGGCAGGTATCTCTAGTTTGTTCTTTTTACGATATCCATTTAGTGTTTGATGAACTGCAGTGGGCTTTGCTTCTTTGAGCTTTTGAATGCTGTCAAACCCAGCCTTTACCACATGTTCAATCCATTCAGGAGAAATTCCAGCGGCTTCGTAAGCCTTGAGATCTGGGCCTGTCTGAAACTTCTCTGGTCTCATCTGTGGGAAGAACAATACTTCCTGAATCGTTGAATTATTGGTGAGCAGCATCACAAGACGATCCACACCAATGCCCATTCCCGAAGTGGGTGGCATTCCATATTCCAATGCTCGGAGGAAGTCCTGATCGATAAACATAGCTTCATCGTCGCCTCGTTCCTGTAACTTCAATTGTTCTTCAAAACGCTCCCTCTGATCAATAGGGTCATTCAACTCGGAATAAGCATTCGCCACTTCTTTTCCATTGATCATTAATTCAAAGCGCTCAGTCAATTCTGGATTGCTGCGATGGCGCTTACAGAGCGGAGACATCTCTACGGGATAGTCGGTGATAAAGGTGGGCTGAATAAAATTGCCTTCACACTTCGCTCCAAATATTTCATCAATCAACTTGCCCTTACCCATTGTCTCGTCCACTTCCAACCCAATGCTTTTTGCAAACGAACGCAGCTCATCTTCTGATTTCCCTGTGATATCAAATCCAGTATATTCTATGATGGCATCCGTCATGCTGATGCGCTTGAATGGTCGCTTGAAATCGATAACTTTATCTCCAAACTGAACACTGGTGGTGCCGATTGCTTTTTGACACACGTGTTCCAACATGGCCTCCGTGAAATCCATCATCCAGTTATAGTCCTTGTAGGCTACGTAGATTTCCATTACCGTGAATTCAGGATTGTGAGTGCGGTCCATTCCTTCATTGCGGAAATTGCGGCTAAATTCGTAAACGCCTTCAAACCCCCCTACAATCAATCGCTTTAAGTATAATTCATTTGCAATACGCAAATACATCGGTACATCGAGCGCGTTGTGATGTGTAATGAAGGGACGAGCTGAAGCACCACCGGGTATCGCTTGCAGTACAGGTGTATCTACTTCGAGATAGCCATGATTGTTGAAGAAATCGCGCATCGCATTAACTATGCGTGTGCGGGTAATAAAAGTATCTTTTACCTTTTCATTCACTACCAAATCCACGTAGCGCATACGATAGCGCAACTCCGGATCGGTGAAGGCGTCGTATATGTTGCCTTCCTTGTCTGTCTTTACAACAGGAAGTGGCTTGATAGACTTAGCGAGCACCGTAAGTTCGGTCACAGAAATAGAAATCTCCCCCATTTTAGTGGTGAAGACCGTTCCCGTTACCCCAATAAAATCACCGTAGTGAAGCAAATGTTTCACTACATCGTTATAAAGGCTTTTGTCTTCGCCTGGACAAATATTATCAGAGGCAATATAGATTTGAATCTTTCCTACGCTATCATGCAAATCCGCGAATGAGGCTTTTCCCATTACACGCATGTTCATTAAGCGACCAGCCACAGTTACTTGTTTTCCTTCTTCATAACTGTCCTTGATTTCCTTTGATGTTGCGTTCACCTTGAACTCTGCCGCAGGAAATGGGTCAATACCTTTATCTCTCAGCTTATTTAAAGCCGAGCGTCTTACTACTTCTTCTTCTGATAAATTCTGAATCATGCCGCAAATATACTATCGATAACAAGGTTTTGGTGAGAGTGAGTGGATTGAGCTTGTAGATGCCGAAGTTCAATCAAACCTTGTCTTGAATGTAATCTGAGACAATGCGTCCTAGAGGGTCAGCAACACCAGAGGATTGACCTTTAATACATCTGCAATTTTTAACATGCGCTCAATGGAGAGTTTGGCAAGACCTAATTCAATGCGACTGTACGCATTTTGAGAAATGCCTATTTGCGATGCGACGAACTCTTGGGAGTAACCGAGTTCTGTTCTAATACTTCTAATACGAAGGTGTATGTCCTTCGCAGTAAAGTTGTGAGAATTCATATTTCGTGGCTTTAAAAACTTTTTTTTCTTTAAAAAAAAATCAAGAGAGGTTGCGAATATAATAGCAATACGACGAATTTCTATTTTTCACGCACGAGTGGCGTGATTTTGTCCGTAATCCACGATTTGACTAGGATTTAGTTTTTTGATTTAAACAAAAAAGGAGTAAAAAAATAAAACCCCCAGAGGTTATCTGAGGGTTTATTTAATTCCAAAAAAACATCATTTATGACATGGCATATTCTTCAATTGGTGGACATGTGCAAACGAGGTTTCTGTCCCCATAGGCGTTGTCAACGCGGGCCACGGTGGTCCAGAATTTATTATCGCGGAGTCCTTTTGCAGGATAAGCCGCTTTTTGTCTGCTATAGCTATGATTCCAATCGTCGGCTGTTACTTCTAGTGCCGTATGCGGAGCCATTTTGAGAACGTTGTCTAGTTTGTCGGCAATTGCTCCTTCTACTTCTGCAATTTCCTTTCTTATCGAAATCATCGCATCACAGAAGCGGTCTAGCTCTACTTTAGGCTCACTTTCAGTTGGTTCTACCATAACAGTACCCGCAACAGGGAATGAAACGGTAGGTGCGTGGAATCCATAATCAATCAATCGCTTTGCGATGTCCTCTACTTCAATTCCAGCCGCTTTAAATGCGCGACAATCCAGGATCATCTCGTGAGCGACATGACCATTGGTGCCAGTATAAAGTACGTCGTAATGTCCGTCTAGACGCGCTTTCATGTAGTTGGCGTTGAGGATAGCATACTTCGTTGCGTCTGTTACGCCTTCTCCACCCAGCATTTTGATATATCCATAAGAGATTAGCAAAATAAGCGCTGAGCCCCATGGCGCGCTGCTTACTGCAGAGATTGCTTTGTCACCTCCTGTTTTGATTAATGGATTGCTCGGTAAAAAAGGTACGAGGTGTGCTGCTACACCGATAGGTCCCATTCCAGGTCCGCCACCACCATGCGGAATAGCAAAGGTTTTGTGGAGGTTAAGGTGACATACGTCAGCTCCGATGTTTCCTGGGTTTGTAAGTCCAACCTGAGCATTCATGTTGGCGCCATCCATATATACCTGGCCGCCATTGTCGTGTACAATTTGAGTGATTTCACGAATGGCTTCCTCAAATACACCGTGCGTGGATGGATATGTTACCATCAATGCTGCGAGGTGGTCTTTGTGTTGTTCAGCTTTCGCTTTCAAATCAGCCACATCCACGTTTCCATTCTCGTCACACTTCACTACTACAACATTTAATCCTGCCATAACTGCAGAAGCAGGATTGGTGCCGTGGGCGGATGAAGGAATCAAACAGATGTTGCGATGTGAGTCACCTCTACTTTCATGGTAAGCCATGATTACTAAAAGGCCAGTCAACTCCCCCTGTGCGCCAGAGTTTGGCTGTAATGAAACGCCGGCAAAACCTGTGCATTCACACAAATCATCATGAAGTTGTGCAAGCATTTCCTGGTATCCTTGTGTTTGATCTACCGGAGCGAAAGGATGGATATTTGCAAACTCAGGCCAGGTCACAGGGATCATTTCACTGGTTGAGTTTAGCTTCATTGTGCATGATCCCAATGCTATCATCGCATGTGCCAGTGAAAGATCTTTATTTTCCAATTTCTTCAAATAGCGCAACATTTCAGTTTCGCTATGATGAGAGTTGAAATTAGGGTGGGTTAAGAAAGTGCTTGTGCGCTCAAATCCAGATATAGCGCTTGAACCGTTTACTGCACTTCCGTTTTTACCCGAAATAATATTTACGATTTCGAGAATGTCTGCCTCTGAAGTAGTTTCATTTACCGAAATTCCGATGTGGCCAGTGCCGAAATAGCGGAAGTTGATGCTGGCATTTGTCGCGGCAGCCTTTACAGATTCTTCATTAACGGCGACTTTAATCGTGTCAAAGTACTTCGTATTGATATTCTCGATTCCCGCGGCTTTTAATGAAGCTGCAAGTGATGTAGCTCTTTGATGGATACGATTTGCAATCGTTTTTAATCCATGAGGACCGTGATATACTGCATACATTGAAGCCATTACTGCAAGTAAAGCTTGTGCTGTGCAGATATTGGAGGTAGCCTTTTCACGACGAATGTGTTGCTCGCGTGTTTGCAATGCCATGCGCAAAGCAGTATTGCCAAGGCGATCTTTAGAAACACCTATGATGCGGCCAGGCATGTTGCGCTTGAACTCGTCTTTTGCACAAAAGAATGCCGCGTGTGGACCACCATATCCCATTGGAACACCGAAGCGCTGAGAATTTCCGAAACAAATATCAGCGCCCCATTCACCCGGAGGTGTAATGAGCGTCAATGCCATCAAATCCGATGCGACACTAACGAACGCGCCGGCAGCGTGGGCCTTTTCACAGAACGACTTATAATCGTTGATTTGACCATTACCGTCGGGATACTGAACTACAGCTCCAAAGAATTCAGGTGAGAAATCGTGCTTTGTAAAATCCCCAACGACGAGTTCTATTTTCAAATGCTTGGCGCGTCCCTTCAAAACATCAAGTGTCTGAGGGAAAATATTTTGATCAACAAAGTACTTGTTTGCATTTGCTTGCTCTTTCTCACGACTGCGGCTATGGAAGAAAAGAATCATTGCCTCTGCTGCCGCAGTACCTTCATCCAATAGCGAAGCATTTGCGATAGGCAAGCCCGTGAGGTCAGTCACCATGGTTTGGAAGTTGAGCAGCGCTTCCAAACGTCCTTGAGCAATCTCCGCCTGATAAGGAGTGTAAGCGGTGTACCAACCCGGATTTTCAAGAACGTTTCTTAGAATCACCGTTGGAACAGAGGTTGGGTGATAGCCCATACCTATGTAGCTCTTGTTTACTTTGTTCTTTTTACCTAAAGCCCATACATGGCTCAAGTAGTCGTCTTCGCTGATGGCTGGCGCTACGTTGAGTGGCTTTTTGAGGCGAATCGCTTCGGGAACAGTTTTATTGATGAGCTCGTCGATCGAAGATACACCGATAGCATCGAGCATTTCTTGCACCTCATGCGGACGTGGTCCGATGTGGCGTGAGGCAAAATTTGTACTAGACATTCCTGTGTTGGTTATGTGCCAAAATTAATGGTTGAATGGCTATACAAACAAACCTTTTGTCAACAGGTTCTATTCATTCTTACATTCGCATCGTCATGGCAGAAGAATTAACCATCCCCGAAGGGGTGTCAAAAGAAGAGATTTACAAGGCCCTTTACCCACAAATCCTTGCTCTCGTAGAGGGTGAAACAGACGGTATTGCTAACATAGCTAATATCATAGCTGCGCTCAAGGAATCTTTCCGCTGGTGGTGGGTGGGCGTATATTTTGTTAAATCTAATGAATTGGTTCTTGGTCCATTCCAGGGACCTGTGGCCTGCACTCGTATTGCCAAGGGTAAAGGCGTCTGTGGAACGTCTTGGGACCGAGCTCAGACGATAATAGTTGACGATGTAGATACTTTTCCCGGGCACATCGCTTGTAGCAGTGCCTCTCGTTCTGAGATTGTGTTGCCTATTGTTAAAAATAATGAGGTTGTAGCTGTATTGGATGTTGATAGCGAATATCTCGCGCATTTTGATGGGACAGATCAATTGTATTTGGAAAAAATTACCGATCTCATTGGTAAAATGAATTGGCTATGAAAAAAGTAATTCTTGGTTGCCTTGTTTTGC
>CANGVZ010000141.1 GCA_947457285.1 Flavobacteriales bacterium
AAATCCCTTTTAAAACGATGGTACCAATCGACCAGAGATGTGTTAAAATTCATGTTTTTAATAAAAAAAAGCTAACACTCGGATAAACAACGTATTGAAATTGTGCGATTACCCGTATATTTGCCGCCCCAAATTTGGACGAATATCCATAAAACAATAATATAAAACACAAGGAAAGATGACGAAGGCAGATATCGTAACAGACATCTCCAACAAGACCGGGATCAGCAAAGAAGACGTGCTGGCCATTGTTGAAGGATTCATGGCAACTGTGAAGAACTCTATGGAGAACGGTGAAAACGTTTATCTCCGTGGATTCGGAAGCTTCATTGTTAAGAAGCGTGCGGAAAAATTGGGAAGAAACATTTTGGCCAAGACCAGCGTGACGATTCCTGCACACTATGTACCTGCGTTCAAACCAGCGAAGGAGTTCGTAGATTCAGTGAAAGAAAAAGTGAAAGTAGCTGAGCATGTCTAAGAAGACATCACTCATACTACTCATCACTGCGTCTATAGGACTACTCGTTCTTTTTTTACTCATGCCTAAGCTTCCCTCTTCCGCAAGGGAGAAAGCGGAGAAGCCGATAGATAAGGATTCACTCAAGTTGATGCAAGCCATCGAATTAGTGAATGGTCCGAATCCGATGGAAGGTATTACCATCCTTCGCGAGATCGTGGCCGATGACCAGGATAATGTGGATGCACATTATTGGTTGGGAGTTTTCTCAGTGAAAAGCGGTCAATACGATAAAGCAATTGAGCGTTTTAATAAAGTAATCTCTATCCAACCAAGTTATCTAGCGGCTTATATCGATATGGGTGGCCTTTATATGGAAATGGATAGCGCCCAAAAAGCTCTATATTACTTCAACGAAGGCGTTCGTATCGACTCTACCAACAACTATGCTTTGCTCTTCGCTGCGCAAACGCAAGAAAAGTTGGGGATGCTGGCTGATGCAAAAAAGAACTATGAGCAATTGCTAAGACATAACTCGGACACGATTGTGGCCAACAGAGTTAAGGACTTTATAAATAAAATAGAAACAAAACTAAACCCGTAGAACAATGCCTTGCGGTAAAAAAAGAAAGCGCCATAAGATGGCAACGCACAAGAGAAAAAAGCGTTTGAGAAAGAATCGTCACAAGAAAAAAGTGCGCTAGTATATTACTGCTTTAGTAATAACTTGTAAGTGATTTTTTCAGACAGGGCTGGATAAGTGTATCCAGTCCTATCTGGATTTTATCCATCCTAATCTCATTCCATTGAATGCTGAACTAGTCATAAATGCTACTCCCACTGGGGTAGATATTGCATTGCTGCATGACAAATCTCTGATTGAGTTGCATAGAGAGCAACGCAATCAGCAATATGCTGTGGGCGATATTTACCTGGGTCGTGTGCGCAAACTTATTCCGCACCTCAATGCCGCTTTTGTAGATGTCGGCTACGATAAAGATGCCTTCTTGCACTATCTCGACCTCGGACCTCAATTCGCTTCCCTTAACCTCTTTACTCGCCGCACCATTAGCGGAGAACAAAAAGGAGCCGACTTGATGAACTTCCCGCTGCAGCAGGATATTCATAAAGAAGGAAAAATAAAGGACGTGATGGGCCAAGGTTATGTGATTCCCGTGCAGGTGGCCAAAGAGCCCATCTCACAAAAAGGACCTCGCCTCACTTCGGAAATCACCATCGCAGGTAGATACCTCGTGTTGGTTCCATTCTCAAACAAAGTTTCACTTTCATCTCGTATCACTGACGAAAACGAAAGAGATCGTTTGAGAAAATCCATGCAGAGTATCCGCCCAAGCAACATGGGTGTGATTATTCGCACACAAGCCGAAGGAGCCAGCGTGACAGAGCTTGACCAAGATTTACAAGACTTGGTGAAGCGTTGGGAAGAGATGTTTAAGACGATGAAAAACGCGCGCCCTCCGCAGCGTATTTTAGGTGAAATTGACAAGACTTCCTCTGTGCTCAGAGATCTTCTCAATGACAACTTCACCAATATCCACGTGAATGATGAACAAGTAGCAGCCCTCGTGCGCGGCTACATGAAGTCCATCGCTCCATCACAAGAAAACATCGTCAAACTTCACAAGGTACCGGACCTATTCGATGCGTTTAATATTCATCGACAAATCAAAGCCTCTTTCGGTAAACAAGTCAATTTGAAAAGCGGAGCATACCTCATTGTAGAACATACAGAAGCTATGCACGTGATTGACATCAACAGTGGTAACAGAAAAAATGCCACTGTAAAGGACCAAGAGGAAAATGCACTTCAAACCAATATTGAATGTGCGAAAGAAGTGGCACGACTGCTTCGTTTGCGTGACATGGGCGGCATCATTTGCATCGACTTTATCGATATGCAAAACCGCGACAACCAGCGCAAATTACACGATGCGCTTCGCGAATTCATGGCCGAAGACAAAGCAAAGCACAACGTACTTCCTCCCAGCAAATTCGGAGTTGTAGAAATCACTCGTGAAAGGGTAAAGCCCGTTACAAAAGTGGTTACTACCGAAAAATGTCCGAGCTGCGGCGGTAAAGGTGTTGTTCAAGCTTCTGTGCTTTTCACCGATGAAATCGAAAATAGCTTGCGCTATCTCAGCGAAGAAGGCACTCACAAAGAATTAAAACTCCTCGTGCATCCAATGGTAGAGGCGTATCTTACCAAAGGCTGGTTCGACAGTGTTATCAAGCGTTGGAGAAAGAAGCACAAAGTAAAAATTGCTGTAGAAGCCTCTTCGTCTTGCGAACTGTTGGAGTATCATTTCATTGATAAAGAAGGCGAAGAAATCGCTGTCTAATTTTCTTTATCGTTTATAAGCCAAAAAGAATTTCTCTACTGAACCACTGAGCGCCTGAAGGTTCATGTGATCGCTTGCCTGCGCGGCATCAAGTATCTGACCATCCTTCATCTTCACCTTTATGGCATCAGTTTTCACGCTATAAGCACTGTTATGAACTTTATCTGAAATAACGAAGTAGGAAGCTTCTTCGAATGACAAATTCATTTCATTCGCGATGCGTTCAATATTCTTCTTCACCACAGCCTCTTCAATAGGCTTGCGCGACATTTCAATTTTGAAAAGACTTCTATTGACGATACCCTTTGCAAGTTCGGCTAGTACGCGATCTTCGTTCGTTTGCCAAACTTTAATAGCACCCATGATATCAAAGTCGTCCAACGCGATAAAATGTTGTAAAGCCTCGCCATCCTTTTCGAAATCACCTTTTCCAATTTTATTATAAAGGAAATAATAAAGAGCTGGAGAACAAAAAACCACTTCGCCTTGCTCAGCAAGGTATTTCGCACGACGCAACGCATTCACAAGCATAAATTCTGCGCTTAGAACTGTTTTGTGCAAGTACACCTGCCAATACATAAATCGACGTGCTACGATGAATTTCTCAATGCTATAAATCCCCTTCTCCTCTACCACTAGCTCATCATTAACCACGTCGAGCATTTTGATAATACGTTCACTACCTACCTGTCCTTCAACAACGCCGCTGAAAAAGCTATCCCTTGCCAAATAATCCAGACGATCCATGTCCAATTGACTGCTCACCAATTGATGTAGGAATCGCTTGTGGTATTTATCATTAAAAATTTTAATAGCCAGATCAAATCGACCGTTGTACTGCTCATTCAAATCATTCATCAAATACGCACTGATTTGTTCATGATGAATTTTATCTACGATAGAATGTTCCAAAGCATGGCTAAATGGGCCGTGGCCGATATCGTGAAATAGAATTGCACAAAGACATCCGAGCTCCTCCTCCTTTGTGATTTCATGGCCCTTGTAACGAATCTCTTCGATGGCGTTTTGCATTAAATGCAAAGCTCCGATGGCGTGCTGAAATCGATTGTGAACGGCACCTGGATAAACGAGGTAAGACAAACCCAACTGCGCAATGCGTCGCAGACGCTGGAAGTAAGGGTGATCAATTAAATCCAATAAAAAATCATGTCGGAACGTAACAAAGCCGTACACAGGATCATTGATGATTTTGCGCTTATTGGATTTTACAACCTCATTTTCTTTCATGATGCAATATTAGTGAGGAAAATCGGTTGAAGGAACCGTTCCATTCACAACAAAATCTTAGCTTTACCCCAAATAATTCAAATGAATAGCGTAAAAATACTCTGGGCTGACGACGAAATCGATTTGCTCAAACCACATATCATTTTCCTCGAACAGAAAGGCTACGCCGTAACCACTACCAACAACGGCCGCGATGCCATTGATTTGGTAAAAGACTCATTCTTCGACATTGTATTTCTCGATGAAAATATGCCCGGTTTGAGCGGCCTGCAGGTATTGCAAGAACTCAAAACCATCGATCCAACGCTGCCAGTGATCATGATCACCAAAAGTGAAGAGGAGCAAATCATGGAAGATGCCATCGGTTCCAAGATCAGCGACTACCTTATCAAGCCTGTGAATCCAAATCAGATCTTGCTTTCAGTGAAAAAGAATTTGGATGAAAAACGCCTGGTGAGTGAAAAAACCACGAGCGACTACCGCATGGAGTTTCGCGACATTGCCATGCGCCTTGGCGATCGCATGAATGCTGAAGAGTGGTCAGAATTTTACAAAAAACTCGTTCACTGGAGCATGGAGTTGCAAAGCAGCAACGATGAGGGCATGGCCGAGATTTTCCGCACCCAGCGCCAAGAAGCGAACGAGCAGTTTTGTAAATTCATCAAGAACAATTATACAAGCTGGTTAAAAAATACTGGAACAGGACCAGTGATGTCGCACACGCTTTTCAAAAATAAAGTGGTGCCTGTTTTAAAAGATAGTGGCACCGAACCTGTATTCATGGTGGTGATAGATAATTTGAGGTTCGATCAATGGAAAACGATTCTTCCTCGACTCAAAGAATACTTCCGATTGGATAATGAAGAAATATTCTACAGCATTCTTCCAACTGCCACGCATTATGCGCGCAACGCGCTATTCGCGGGACTTATGCCAAGTGAAATTGAGCGCATTCATCCCAATCTTTGGAAAACGGAAGATGACGAAGGAGGAAAGAACATGCATGAAGACGAATTCCTCGCAGCGCAGCTCAAGCGTTTAGGATTGGATATTAAATGGAGTTATAATAAAATCACGCAGCTTCAGGCAGGGAAAAAACTTGCGGATCAATTCAGCAATTTGATGTCGAATAAGCTCAATGTGATTGTCTATAATTTCGTGGATATGTTGAGCCACGCGCGCACCGAAATGGAAGTGATCAAAGAACTCGCAGATGATGAACCAGCGTATCGCTCTATCACGGCGAGCTGGTTTGACCACTCACCTCTTTTTGATATTTTGAAAAAAGTGGCTGAGAATAATTGTCGCCTGATCATCACCACAGACCACGGCACCATTCGCGTTGAAAATCCTGTGAAAGTGGTGGGTGATCGCAATACCAACACTAACCTACGTTACAAAGCGGGTAAAAATTTGAACTACAATCCAAAGGAAGTATTTGAAGTTCGCAACCCAGCAGACGCCTATTTGCCAAAATCCAATGTGAGCACTGCCTTTATTTTTGCACAGAATTCGGATTTCTTCGTGTATCCGAACAATTACAATCACTTTGTCAATTTCTATCAAAACACCTTCCAGCACGGCGGTATTTCCCTCGAAGAAGTACTAATTCCGTTTGCTGTATTGAAAGTGAAATAATATGACAAAGCTTGTTCGCGAATACCAAGTATATGGACTCACTGCTCTAGATGCTTTTGCTAAAAAGTGGACCTCTGATTTCCCGACACCTGCGATTTTTGCGGTAGAGGGAACGATGGGGGCCGGCAAGACCACCACCATCAACGCGATTTGTAGAGCGATGGGAATAGGGGAAAGCTCAAGTCCCACATTTAGCCTCGTAAATGAGTATGAAACAAATAAAAAGGTCAAAGTATATCACTTTGACCTTTATCGTTTGGAATCACTGCGTGAGGCATTGGATATAGGCATCGAAGAATATTTGGAAGCCGAAGCCTATTTATTCATCGAATGGCCTGAAATAATCCAATCCATCATGCCACTGCCCCACTATCGCATGGCGATAGAG
>CANGVZ010000142.1 GCA_947457285.1 Flavobacteriales bacterium
AGAAAGATTGTAGGTACGGTGGGTGAACTTCAATTTGAAGTTATCAAGTATCGTTTGGAAAACGAATACGGCGCGAAGTGCGAATTCGAAACGAAGACATTCTACAAGGCATGTTGGATTACAACTGACAAACCAGAGAAGCTCGATGAATTCAAGCGCATCAAGGGAACGAATATGGTGAAGGATAAGGAGGACAATGATGTGTTTCTCGCTCCAAGTAAATTTATTCTCGACATGGAGCGCCAAAACTTCCCGGAACTAACTTTCCACTTTACCAACGAAGCGTTGAAGACGGGATAGGGGGCGAGGGGCGAATGAGAGGGGCGAGGGACAAGCGACGAGCGACGAAGCGACGGAGCGACGGAGGTACTGAGGTACTGAGGGACCGAGGTACGGAGCGACGGAAGGACGAGGGACTGAGGTACTGAGCGACGAGCGACAAAGCGACGAAGCAGAACGGTACCTTTTGCTCCCAAATTCACCATTCACCATTCACCATTCACCATTATCCATTCTGAATTTCGAATTCCGAATTATGAATTCCGAATTATGAATTGCGAATCCTTGTCCTTCGTTTTGTACCGAGCAATTTCATCATGGGGATGTGGAAACGTTGGGACCAGGAGGTTTCGTTGTGACTGGCGCCGGGGAAGCGGAGACTGTGGTAGCGTTTTACTTTTTTTAGATGAAAAATAAAATCAGCCTTTTCTTGTAAGGGCGGATATAGGCTATCCAAGGTCTGGTCTCCGCAGTCGAAATAGAAAAAGTGTTTTTTAAATTTTTTCTTTTCTTGATTAAAAATATAGTCGCGCAAGGCGAGCGGTACTTTTTCTCCTTTTATACTAAAACATCCGGGCCAATGTGTGCTGATACAAATCGCGGCTGAGAATACTTGCGGATATTCCATCATCGCATACATCGAAGAAAGGCCGCCCATGCTGCTGCCACCAATAAATGTGTTGCGCTGATCGGAGAGTGTTGCGTAGTGCGTATCGATATAGGGTTTTAATTCTTCTACTACAAATTGCAGGTGTTCGTCGGCGAGAGGATTGCCTTTGAGTTCATTCGCATAAAGCACTTTGACAAGTGAGTCTTCCAAATATTTGAGCGCTTTTTATGGAAAATATTCGCAGCGACGATACTCACCATTATTCCAAATACCAACGACCATTACAGGACGAATAAGCTTGTTTTGAATTAGACTATCCAGCGTTTCATCTATGCGCCATTCCTTGCCACCATAGGCAGACTTGCTCTCAAATAGATTCTGGCCATCGTGCATGTAAAGTACAGGGAGTTTCGTCTCTTTCGGAATGTCGGCAGGGCGATAGACTGGAATGTATCGTGAAGCTACATGTTTGGACTCTATCCATTCCGGTTGAAAAACCTGCGCAAAACACGATGCAGAAATAAAGTATGTTAGCAGAATATGAAGGAGTCTATTCATGGTGAATTGCTCGGTTGATAACCTTTGGCGCAAAGATAATTTTTTGAGGTATTGAAGTTTATTTTCGGTACATGAATTCAATGGAAGATAAAAAGAAGGCGTTTGAACGTTTGCTCATCATCATGGATGAGCTTCGTGCTGGCTGCCCTTGGGATATGAAACAGACGATGGAATCATTACGACACCTTACCATTGAAGAGGTGTATGAGCTAGGTGATGCGATACTGGATGGTGATCACGAGGAGATAAAAAAGGAGATTGGAGACATTCTTCTGCACATGGTTTTTTACTCGAAGATTGGCTCAGAAAAAAATCAGTTTGATATTGCCGATGCCCTCAACAGTATTTGTGATAAGTTGATTTCGCGGCATCCTCATATTTATGGCGATGTAAAGGTGCAGGATGAGGAAGAAGTGAAGGCGAATTGGGAAAAGCTAAAGCTGAAGGAAGGAAAGAAGAGTGTGCTCGAGGGAGTTCCTCGATCTTTACCCGCAATGGTCAAAGCACAGCGCATTCAAGACAAAGCACGCGGTGTAGGTTTTGACTGGGACAATTCGGACCAGGTATGGGAAAAAGTACTCGAAGAATTGGAAGAATTCAAACAAGAATCGGATAGAAATAGTGATAAGATGGAGGAGGAATTTGGCGATCTTTTGTTTTCTATGATCAATTTTGCGCGCTTCAAGGGCCTAAACCCCGAGGATGCATTGGAGAGAACCAATAAAAAGTTTATTTTTAGGTTCCAATATTTAGAAACAAAGAGTGCAGAGGATGGAAAAAACTTATCCGATATGACACTCGAAGAGATGGATAAATATTGGAATGAAGCAAAACTCTTGAAATAACAACCCTCATTTTTTTACTTAAATAATCACACCATGCCAACCTCAAAGCAAAACAATCTTTCTCTCAAGCTCTCTATCCTTGGAGGAAAATTAGAGGACAGTTATGAAGTCACGTACAACTTTCCAAAAGATCCTTTGAATACGCTTGTAGTCAATAGATCTATTAAAGGAAGTGATATCCCAACGATTCAAACCTTTGATGTTCTTTTGGAAGAAAAGGAACGTGTAAAAGTGACCAAACTATTTTTGGATGCTTTTTCTCACTTCCAATTGAACGAAACAAAGAATCAAATTATGGATGGGATTTCCGTCAGCCTCTACATTGGCGGGCAATCCAATTCAGTAAACGTTAAATATTATGATCTCTCGTCGATAGCCGAAGCAGGTGAGGACATTGAGAAATTGATGAAGTTCGTTGTGAGCCGTATTGCGGATCGTATTGAAAAAGTAGCTTAACCTTTTCGAATTTATAATTGAAGCCCTGAGAAGACGACTCATGCGTATTCTCAGGGTTTTTAATTTTCTATCAACGCTATATACTCTGCTTCACTAATAATTTTCACCCCAAGATCTTCGGCTTTTTTGCGCTTCGAAGGTCCCATGTCATCGCCTGCCAGCACGTAAGAGGTTTTTGAAGAAATGCTACCACTTACTTTGCCGCCATTGGCTTCTATGCTTTCTTTTATACCGTCGCGACTGAAATTTGTGAATACTCCACTAACCACGAACGTTAGGCCTTTGAGTTTATCTGAAGCGGCGGCTGATTCATTTGCCAGGCTTTCAAATTGCAATCCCGCTTCTTTTAAACGCCGAATGATCGTTCGGTTTTTTTCTTCGCTGAAATAAAATAGAATACTATCTGCAATTTTTTCACCTACTTCATCAGCTTCTAGCAATGCTTCTCTGGATGCGGTTTGTAATGCGTCAATATTTTTGAAATGTTTGACAAGTTTTTTCGCCACGGTTTCGCCAACAAAGCGAATTCCGAGGGCAAATAATACTCTTTCAAAGGGCACGTTTTTGCTAGCATCTAGTCCTTCGAGCAGATTTTTTACACTCTTTTCTTGAAGCGAACGCTTTTTTATTTCACCACTTTCTTCATCACCGACAGAAAATTCTAAACCGAGCAATTGTTCGAATTTCAAATCATAGATATCAGCCACATCTTTCACAAGTCCTTTATCGTAAAGTCCCGCTACGGTCTCGCTACCGAGTCCTTCAATATTCATCGCTTTGCGCGATATAAAATGCTCCATCTTGCCCTTGATTTGAGGAGGACAGCCGATTTCATTTGGACAATAGTGGAGCGCTTCGCCTTCTTCCCGAATCAATTCGGTACCGCATTCAGGACAGTTTTGAATGTACTGCAATGGCTGCGATGCAACCGGTCTTTCTTCCAATACCACACCTGTGATTTTTGGAATGATTTCGCCGCCTTTTTCCACCAACACCAAATCTCCTTCGCGTATATCCAACTTGGCGATTTGATCTGCATTGTGAAGTGAAGCGCGCTTTACAGTGGTACCAGCGAGTACAACAGGTTGAAGGTTTGCCACGGGGGTAATCGCTCCCGTTCTTCCCACTTGATAAGTCACCTTATTGAGTCGTGTGCGAGCCGTTTCTGCTTTGAATTTGTAGGCAATAGCCCAACGTGGACTCTTCGCTGTCATTCCCAATTCGTCCCACAGAGAAAGCTTGTTCACTTTAATCACAATTCCATCAATCTCAAACGGCAGATCATGGCGATGAATATCCCAATAATTGATGAAGTCCATGATGCCATCGATGCTTGTAGCTTTTTCTATCAGACGTTGCCTTGAAGAAGGCACTTTGAATCCCCATTGTGCTGCCTTTTCTACATTTTCAAAATGTGAAGGCAAGGCGAGATTTTCTCCGAGTACGTAATAAAGATAACAATCGAGTTTTCGTTTTGCTACTTCCGCGCTGTCTTGTTGTTTGAGCGTGCCGGCTGCGGTGTTTCTGGGATTGGCGTAGAGTTCCTCACCATTTTTCGCACGCTCTTCATTGAGCTTATTGAATTCTTTTTTTGGTAAAAAAATTTCACCTCTTATTTCAAAGGATGCTGGAAAATCACCGGTAAGGTGAAGCGGAATGCTGCGGATCGTGCGGATATTGGTAGATACGTCTTCGCCTACACTCCCATCGCCGCGTGTAATGCCGCGTACAAATTGTCCGTTTTCATAATGGAGAGCGATGGCAACACCATCGTATTTAAGCTCCATCACATATTCTATCTCTGTGTCTACGGCTTTGTGAATGCGCTCTTCCCAATCAGCAATATCTTCTTTGCTGTAGGTATTGGACAGGCTGAGCATAGGTCTGCTATGAGCAACCTTTTCAAATTTGTCTGTGATGTCACCTCCTACGCGTTTGGTAGGTGAATTGGCCGCAGCGTAGTCGGGATATTTTTGTTCGAGGGCTTCGAGATCTTTTAAAAGAAAATCGAATTCCATATCCGAAATGATCGGAGCGTTGAGAACGTAATAGCGATGATTGTGTTCATTGAGTTGTTGCGTCAACTCGTTGATACGTTTGATTTCGGCCTCAGTAGGTATATTTAATATCATGGTTCCAGATGCTCTTGACAAGTTTGCCAAACTTAATACGAACTCTCAAGATTCCTACAGGCGCATTATAAATTGATTGTACCTCTTGCGGAGCATCGGGCACAAGACGATAACCGACCCCACCTCCCACAGAGATCCACCATGTGAGGTGATAATAGGCAGTGGAGCTAAATTCAAAAACCCGGACACGACGTTCAGGAAAGCCTTGGGGTTTGAGTCCTCCAGCAATGATATAATCACCAGTAATTCGCCCGCGACCTGCATGAGCAGTGAGCGATAATTCCCATTTGGGGTTAAAGAACATTACACGCTCATAAAACAAAGATGAATAGCGTATATTAAGCGTAGCGCGCGTAATGTCTGGGTTTACTTCTTCCAATGACTTAACAACCACACCGTCGCCAAGGTTATAGAGTCCAAACCCAAAGCGGTGTACTCTTCTGTATTCCATACCAAGGCGTAAACCTGCGAGGCGGGTCACAGTTCCAGAAACGAGGGTTCTGCGCGCGTCAAGAACAAAATCGAATTTCCACTTTTTAAAATTGTTTTCTAAAGGTTTGTAGCCTGATATAATCCATACCGTGTCTCTATAGTTGTTTTCTTTACGAGGTGAAAAAATGGAATGCTCGCCATTAGCGCCAAACTGCGCTGTCGCATTGAAGAGACATAGGGATAGAAGTATGGAAACAACAATTTTCAAGCGTGGCAAAAATAGTCTCCAGAATGTTAAGGGCTACTTATATTATCCTGTAAAGGCATTTTTTCACCACCTTTGTGAAAATTTATAAGATTTGACATTTCGAGATTTAGAATTATCGGCTGAACTGCTTGAGGGCATTGAGAGCATGAACTTCACCAAGCCGACACCTATTCAGGCTGAAAGTATTCCCCAGATTTTACAAGGTAAAGATGTAATAGGAATTGCACAGACGGGCACTGGTAAAACAGCAGCATTTGTGCTACCCGTTATTGATAAGATTATAAAAACGAGAGATCAACATACTGGCACAAGAGCTCTGATCATTGTGCCTACCAGAGAGTTGGCATTGCAGATCGATCAAGCGGTAGAGGCTTATTCCTATTTTACAGGTGTGAGTAGCGTGGCCATCTATGGCGGTGGTGACGGTAATGACTTTAACAATGAGAAGCGCGCCATCACCAGTGGTGTTGAAATCATCGTAGCTACCCCTGGGC
>CANGVZ010000143.1 GCA_947457285.1 Flavobacteriales bacterium
ATCAAAATTGCCTGCCTCAGGATTGAACTTGGTAAACGGAATCAATACTTGCGTCCACTCACTTGAGATAGGGCCATTTACTACTACATCTTCTGTAGCACCCGTCCAAGCCTGGGAACCAGCAAAATCTTCCAGACCAACAGCCCAAGGCAATTGATTCATTGGTTTTTGATTTGTTTTTACACGAAAGGAGATACCAGCTTTTTTATAAATCTGAGAAATGTCTTTTCCTGTCCATCCATCCCAGCCAATACCCAGACCAAGCCAAGGGCATCCTCCTGCTTGTTTATTCCATTTGATTGCAATGGCACCATTACCTGAAAAAACTGTTGATCGTTCTTGTTGAACGTTGAGACATGCCTGATTTTTGGTAAACCACACATCAGCATCGATGTTGTCTTTGAAAATACTTAACTGTGTAAATCCATCAATATTCGTAGCGGCACTCAAATCCTCATAATCATATAGCCCTACCTGCTTCAGCGGTGCGCATGAGAAAATGAGAAGAATACCAATGAAAAAAAGATTGCGCATGCTTATGGTATTAGCGGTCCGTTTTCAGTGAAAATCAAATAGTCCATATAGCTCTGGCTATATCCTGAAGTGGGATTAGCCAGGAATAAAACTGAAATCTCTTTTAGCTTGTGAGGCTCTCTAATTCCATTTCCTATAGGCGCCGCTGGTTGACCATTCACAAGCGTCACCATATCTGCGTAATTCACGCTGATGAGTGACCATCCATTCACGCTAGGACTTACTTCAACTGCAAATAAATCTTCATTCGCTGTATTGTATGTTCCATCCAAATTATCATCCTCTTTGAATTGGAATAAAACAAGCGCATTATTAATTTCCTCAGGTTTGTAAATCATCACATTGAAGAAAAGACCTTCTGGATTCGAAGTCAAATCGAAATGTGTGCCTCCATAAGCGGTGGCCGGAATATTCACCAATCCTTTCAACCAGTCCCAACCTACTGTACCGCCCATGTCGTAATAACGGCTACCTTGAGCAGCGTTATTATTGGTCTGAACGATAAACGACATGTTAGCACCTGACTGAACGAACGTATTCCAGCTTGTTGGGAATCCTGCTTCAAAATCGCTGAGCAAAAATCCTGTGTGCACGCGACCACCGGTCACATTGAGTGTATCACGCAAGGTGTCAGCCTCATTTGCAAAAGTCAACTCTACAGCGCATTCTTCTGGTCTAAACATTGGCAAAACCGTTGTTGAACCATTCCACAAAGCGTTGGTAGCATCGAGTTGCGATGAGAAACCAGTTATTTCCTTTATTGCTCCAGAAGAGAGACCTTTGATTTCCAGTTTCCACGAAACATTCTTGTTGAATGTAGCAGTAAATGTGGTCGTTTCATTTTCTGAAAAATTGACCGAGCGATCGGTAATATCAAACTCCTCGAGTATAGCAAAACTTCCGTAAAGGTCGGTGAGAGAAGGACCTTCGAACTCTTCGTCTACCTTACAACCTTGAAATGCCAAGGCTGTGATCAATAGCATTGCGATTCCCTTTTTCATTATTAAAAATTAATTTGGTACAACATCATGAATTGGCGAACAGCATAGTGAGCCGTGTTCACGTCGGCATCGTCAAAATCAAATAAATTGACTTGTGCAGATAGGAAAGACTTTTCACTAAAGCGATATCTCAATCCTGCTGCCTTCATGTTTTCTTTTCCTTTAACGTTATATTCTATAAAGTTAAAAATCTCTGCATAATTATTTCTTACAGCGGTATAGTCAAATCCATCATATTCGATGAATTGCCACCCTGCTATCAAATCCAACTTCTCATACAATTCGAATTCAATTCCGAGTGATGCTACAGTTGTAGTCAAATCTACCCCACGATAAAACTCTGTTCCCGCGCGGTTTGTTTGGTCCTGTCTCAAGCTCATTTCAAATGCCGCTCTTCGTGGCAACACCTTTGAAATCTCCTCACGCATCCACTTTACATTCACCTGAGTTCTTGTAAACTTACGAGCCTCTGGCGTTCCTTCGCCGCGTGTCTCTTGCAGATTCGCGTGCATTGCCTCGATCGATAATCCTTTTTCTGTCTTCCAGCCTGCTTCCAAAATGACACCCTGTCTGTTTGGAGTGGCATCACCGAAAGGAGTGATATTATCATATTTTGGCAAAAACGTCATAAGGTATGGCTGCAACTGCATGTTGTACATCGAAGATTCTCTCATCAAATCCAACATGGTCAATGGACGTAAGTTTTGGTCATTTCCAGTTCTCTCAAATGCCGTCGGAACACCATTAAAATTCAATCGCTTTGTCTGCGCACCTGGGCTTCTAAAATCACTGTCTACACGCTTGAATGTTCCGCGAGCGAAAAGACCTGTTTTCTTATGTTTGAATAATGCGCGGACTTCGCTGAAGTTGCCATCGTTTTCTGGAGCTTCGGCATCATTGATAAATCGGGTTTTAGAATTTCCAAATTCAGCTTCTGCACTCGCATCCCATGTAGTATTATCCCAGTTGGCTTTTGCAGAAAATGAAGATACTGGATTTCTAAATAATGTGCTGTTGCGAGAAGTTCCTTCGACATCGATGAGATTTACATAATTCCAACCTACTTGCAAGAACTTGCTTTGCACTAGCTGCACATTACCACCTGTAAAAATGCGATCATTGATAGAGCTGTTATTGGAAGCGCGAACACGCGATGCGAACGTATGAAACTCCAGTTCTTCTATGTAATTATTGAATACCAATCCCCATTCTGCTGCACCTCCTTGTTGACGCCAAGAGTTGTCGAGATTATGGAAATGGTCGTAGTTGACAACATCAAATTGTCGTTTGAAGATTGCGGGAGAATTCTGAAAAAATTCTTGATCATTGTTCCAGAAAGTATAACGCGTCAATCGGTAGTTGATATCACCAAGTTGGTAGCGCACCACGCCTCCGATAACGCCTTTTACATAGAGCTGTCGAATATCAAAAGTGACACCCGCACCCCAAAAGCCTCCGTAGTCGTTGCGAACGCGGACCATACCGAGGATCTCCATGTTTTTATTTGGACGAATATTCAATCCCAAGTCTGCCATCACGTGGCCACTGTTGAGACGAGGAATGGTGATTGAGTCTTCCACCGCCAAATCTTGATCGAGGCGATCGCCAAAGAAATAACCCCGAGCAGCACCTGTAAATGTAAATTTCTTAGGAGCTGTTTGTGCCGAATGAACGTTCGGTATTGCAAATAATGCAATAGTGATGATATATATTAGATGCTTGTTCATGCTTAGAAAAATGCTTTAATTTCTACTGTTAATTCGCGACCTCTGAAACGATCGAGGTTAAAACTCTCATCGCGGAAATAGAACCAGCGATGACGGAGATACAGGCGTGTATTTTTTCCCATATCAATATCACAACCTACACCGACACCCTCTCCATATTGATAGCGAGGACGCAGTGTTTCTTCATCCAGGTCTGTAAGATAATTGCCCAACGTGCGCTCATATCCATAATAGAGGTTCAAAAGAAAACCTCCGGTAATGGCATAGTAAGTCTCGAATTCAGCCGCATATTGGCGTATGTAGGCCTTTTCGTTGGTGACAACGACAGGAGAAAACTCACGTTGAACGGAACCCATTTGAAGCAATGAGAACACGAATAAATCACGACCTAAGAATTTTGTGTAGTATTTAATTTGTGCCTCGGCTACTGAAAAATATTTTCTATTCACCACAACACCCGAACTATCATCGGAAAGATTTACTGTTTGGTAAACATCTCTGAAAATATCTGAATAGCGATTGTAAGGCCCTACATTCGGCGGGAATATCCATCTCCATAGACGAGAGCGCGTGAATTGATTGACGGGATTTCCGAAGGTGATAACTTCTGCAGCAGGAGTAATTTCTGAAGAAAAACCGATACCTCCAGAAAACTTCAACTTCTTGCCTCCCGTTTCAGCATTGATATTAACCCCTTGTCTATTATTTGTAATTTGACCAAGGCGAACCATGCTCGAGCCGAAAGGCTGGAGCAAAACAGTACTACCCACTTGGCCTGCTGGAATATCATTTACGCGAAACTCAGGCGTCGCAGTATTCCAGTAGAGTGCATTATTATTTACAACAGCAGGATCTATATAATAGGTGTGGATTTCGAATGAAGGAATACGACCACGACGAGGTGTTCTGAATTTTGTTTGGAACAATGGCTTCCAACCTTCGTCATTGGTAGGACTGAAATAGCGACCAACTCCAGCCTCACCCGTGAAGAGATAACCTTTGAATCCAATGTGCCATTCTCCTGTCACGACGTTGAATCCGAATGTTTCTCTTGCCAAACTATCGGTGTATGTCAATGAGTTGATTGTATTAATGGCTGCGAAATCTCCTGCGCCCCAATCCTTCTTGAATTTACCACCATACGTAAAGCTTGGCACTTGAGAGAAGCCACCATTGATTTCTGTCTTACCAATCATCGCCGTGAATGAAGTGCGGCCTGGCATATCGCTACCTTGAAGCGTAGCGCCTACAAAGGCTCTATTTCCCCAGCGCATATCCTGATCAATAGAACCTTGATCAAAGTATTGTTTGTATCGCGACGACAAACCAACACCTGTTGGATCCCACGGATTTCGTTCCCATAGAACAAAGCGATTATATCCCCTAAACGAAGCCATCGTTAGGTCGGAGAGATTCACCCACTGAATACCACCTACTGTGGCGCGCAATGTTCCTCTTTTTGTCTCGAAACTTCCGTATAAATTCATCCCGAGCAACATTCCCAATGTACTGCCGAGGCGTGGTCCCATAAGTGGATACTGAATATCGGGGCGCAATGAATCTGCAACTTGACTGCCATAGGTTGTATTTAATACACCCGTTAAAAATTGAAATACATACAAGTCAAAACCCCAAGAAGATCTGGGGTTTGGGCGACCCGCTACATTGAGCGTCAATGAAGGCAATTGGCTATCGTCACCGATAAAAATATTTCTCGGTAATACCGTATCTCCAATAGTGGGATTTAATAAATAACGATCGAGATGGCGCGTATAAGTAGCGAAGAATCGATAGTCTCCTGAAATCTTGATGTTGCTATTACCGGGATCTTTTTTAGGAAATAGACCTAACTCCAATCGCTCGCGAAACCGCGCTGAATCTTGTTGAGCCAATATTTCCGAAGAAAAAAATACTACCAGAAACGCAAGGATACTTATCCTTATTTTCATGGGTTTGTTTGGTTGGGTGAACCAAACATACGACTTTTTGTAAAAAACACAAAAAGTATATTTTATTGGGCTGTCATTTCATAATGCTTGAAAGCCACCGGACGTTTTGTTCTCGAATTATCGGTTGGCGCGGTGACTTGAAAAGGAATATTTTCATAGCCGTAACCACCTTTTTTATCATAAGCAAAAACAAAAAGACGGTAACTACCCACGGCAGTTGGCGCGAAGAAGGTAACATCCCCATTCTTTATTTTCACACTAAGTCCAGAAACCGGAACTGGAGCAGACTCTGCGTCACCACCGCTTTTGATATCGGTACTTTCAGGAATCACAAAAACGCGCAGCTTAAGATTGTCGTTGTCTGGATCCGTCGCGTTGATGCGAGCTGTGCAGCGATCGCCCGCCTCTACTTTCACACTTTCGCTTTTTGATTTTCCATTCATGGTAGTTGACTTCACAATCGGTGCGCTGTTTTTAGGAGCTGCATTTTTCCAGATTTTGTGCAATCTGTCGACGGCCTCTGAGCTTTCACCGTTTTCAGAAAATAGTCCATACCATGTTGAAGTTGTTTCTTGTTTTTGTCCCCAGAGGAAAACAAAACTTCCTACGCACATCGTGTTATCCGCTGCAATGTGTTGTCTATAGCGATTTTCGTAGCTCTCTGCTTTTTCAAAACTTCCTTGTTCGATGGGTGCTTTCCATTCTGTCTTTGCCACTTCCCAGTGACCATTTGGACCCCACTCGGTGATCATGTATGGTTTTTTCCAGCCGCAGTCGCGGATACCTTGTGCTACATTTCCGATATCGCCATAGGTATTGATACCGTAGATATCTATACTCGGACAACGCTCCATAATAAG
>CANGVZ010000144.1 GCA_947457285.1 Flavobacteriales bacterium
ACAAGAACCGAATATCGAATTAAAGCCTTTCTACGTTCCAAACTCATTTACGCCTAATGGTGATGGTAAAAATGATGAGTTTATTCCTGTTGCAGGTTCCATTGATAAGTGGGAAATGTGCGTTTTTTCTCGTTGGGGACAAAAAGTTTTCTTTACTGCAGATCCAGCTTTAGGTTGGGATGGTTCAGTTGATGCGAAACCCGGAGTTCCCGGTACCTACGTCTACGAGATCTCGTATAACGTGTTCGATGACGAACAAGGTTGGATAAAGAAAACAGAGCAGGGAACATTGCAACTTATCCGTTAACACCTTTTCTTCTTCTCGTAATATTCTTCTGCCTACATTCGCGGCAATGTTATCATCATCTTTTGATTTATTAAGTGTAGGCGCATTGCCTGCATTAGTAAAAGATTATTTGCAAGGTCAAGCCACGGTAAAGAAATTTTACCACTACCAACCCAATGTCGAGTCCATAATTCAGGCTGCGAGTGAACGAAAATTTGACAATCGTGAAATTCTGGTCGAAGCTTTAATCAGACAGAACTGCCGTTTCTCAAACTCTTCTCTGATTCAATCCTTATCCGATCCAAATACTTTTACGGTGACAACAGGGCATCAATTATGCGCTGCTACAGGACCACTTTATTTTCTATATAAAATTGCCTCTACCATTGCTTTGGCGAATAAGTTGTCAAACGAGGATAAATCGCGCCGTTATATTCCTGTCTATTGGATGGCCTCAGAGGATCATGATTTTGAAGAGATACAGTCTATAGAAATCTATCAAAAGAAAATTACGTGGCAAAACGCATCGAGAGGTCCGGTCGGAAGATTTAATTTGGAAGGCATGCCGCAATTTATTTCGGAGCTGGAAGAGATTCTCGGTAGTGGTGAGGAGTCAAAAAGATGGATAGAGACACTCAAAGAAAGTTACGCGACTTCTTCATGGGCCGAGGCCACGCGAAACTTGGTGTATGCACTTTTTGGTGAGCAGCAACTCATTGTCATCGATGCAGATGATGCAGCATTAAAAAAGTGTTTTTTGCCAATAATGAAGAGAGAAATTTCTGAGCGTTTCTCTATGGAGCTTGTGAAAACAACGAGCAATGAATTGGAAGCTTTGGGATACAAAGCTCAAGTTTCTCCTCGCGAGATCAATTTATTCTTCATACAGGATGGAATTAGAGAACGCTTGAAGTTTGAAGCTGGTAGCATCAATTGGGGCGAGGGTTCAAAAACCGTTGATGAAACATTGCAATTGGTCGAATTGCACCCTGAGTGTTTCAGCCCAAATGTGATACTGAGGCCTGTTTATCAAGAAACAATTTTACCTAACGTGGCCTATATCGGAGGCCCGGGCGAATTAAGCTATTGGATGCAGTTGAAATCTGTTTTTCAATCGTACAATGTGTTTTTTCCTGTTTTACTTCTTCGCGATAGTGCATTACTGGTTTCTGCTTCTGTAACCAGTCGACTTCAAAAGTTACAGTTGTCGTTGGACGATATTTTTATTGGAAAAGTAAAAATCATTCAACGTTGGATTGATGCCTTGGGTAACGAGGATTTGACCAATGAAAAGAATGAAAGCGATCGCCTGTTTGATGCAATAGCCGCAAAAATGAAAGCGCTTGATCCTACGCTCGAAGCTTCTGCATTGGGAGAAAAGAAAAAACTGATGGTGGCTTTAGAAAATTTGGAAAAGAAAATGACTAAGGCAATAAAAAATAAAGAAGAAGTGAGGATACAACAGTTGGACAAAATTTTTTCAGAGCTTTTTCCGAGCGATCAACCTCAAGAGCGTGTAGCGAATGTATCTCAATACTCAGACTTTATGAGTGAAGGCTTATTGAATTTATTGATAGAAAAATTTGACCCAACGAAACTCAAACTCACAGTAGTTCAGAAGTGATTTGATTTATTTAGAATCCAAATAGGATTGCAGAATAATTGCAGCGCTAATTTTATCGAGATTGCCTTTGTTTTGTCTTTCCTTTTTTTTCATACCGCCCATCACCATCGCTTGCGACGCGAGTTTGCTCGTAAACATTTCATCTACTCGAATAATTTTTTTATCTGAAAATTTCTTTTGTAATGCTTCACAAAACTTCTGTTGAGCCACGGTAATGTCGGAAGCATTTCCATCTAAATGACGCGCTTCGCCGACTACAATTGTTTCAATTTTTTCTTTTGAAAGAAGTTTTTCCAGATAATCCATTATTACAGCTGTGTCCACGGTTTCGAGAGGTGATGCAATCATTTGCAATGCATCAGTGATAGCAAGACCAGTTCTTTTGAGGCCGTAATCGATACCCAAGGCTTTATACATGATACAAAGTTAGGTGCACAAGTCATTCAATAGTATTTTTGGCGAAAAATCACGGTAATGGAAATCAATCAATTGAAAGATATCATTGAAAACACTTGGAACGACAGAGCCTTGCTCAGTTCAGAAGCATCCCAAAATGCAATAAGACAGGTGATCGACCTGCTTGATAATGGCAAGCTTCGGGTGGCAGAGCCAATGGGTTCTGATTGGCAAGTGAATGAATGGGTAAAAAAAGCTGTAGTCCTTTATTTCCCAATTCAACAGATGAAGGTGATAGAGGTAGGTCCTTTTGTTTTTCATGACAAGATGGAATTAAAGAAGAATTACGCAGAGCTTGGTGTACGAGTGGTTCCACACGCGATTGCACGTTACGGTGCATTTTTGGAAAAAGGTGTGATCATGATGCCTTCTTATGTAAATATCGGTGCGTATGTAGGAAGTGGTACTATGGTAGACACATGGGCTACCGTTGGAAGTTGTGCGCAAATCGGAAAAGATGTGCATCTTAGCGGTGGTGTGGGTATTGGCGGTGTACTGGAGCCGCTGCAAGCTGCACCAGTAATTATTGAAGATGGTTGTTTTATTGGCTCGCGTTCGATTGTAGTAGAAGGGGTGCGTGTAAAAAAGGAAGCCGTTCTCGGAGCCAATGTGGTGCTTACAAAGAGTACCAAAATCATTGATGTTTCTGGAAAGGAACCCGTGACCTATGTAGGAGAAGTTCCTGAAAGAAGTGTAGTAATTCCAGGAAGTTATACAAAGGAATTCCCTGCGGGCAGTTATCAAGTGAATTGCGCGCTTATCATCGGAAAGCGAAAAGAGAGCACAGATTTGAAGACCTCACTCAACGATGCTTTGCGTGACTTCGAAGTAGCAGTTTAAGCAAATGAAGAAAGTCCTGGTAATTCAAACCGCATTCATTGGAGATGCCATTCTAGCCTCTTCAGTGCTCGAGTCCATTCACAGTGCCCACGGCAACGTGAAATTGGATTTGTTGGTGCGCAAGGGAAATGAGGGACTTTTTAGTGGACATCCGTATATTCATTCTTTGCTGATTTGGAATAAGAAAGAAGGAAAGTACAAGTCACTATTTGCCCTGCTTAAAACCATTAGAAAGGAAAAATATGATGTGGTAATAAATCTTCAAAGATTCGCTGCATCAGGCTTTTTAACTGCTTTTTCTGGTGCGACCATAAAAATTGGATTTAAGAAAAACCCTCTCTCTTTTTTGTTTGATCGTGCGGCGGAACACGTCATCTCCTCGCAAACAGAATCTTCAACTCATGAGATAGATCGCAATCATAGTGTCTTAAAACTTTGGGAGGAAACTCCTTTAATGCCACCAAAACTCTATCCTACTGTTGACGATTTTAAAAAAGTGGATCCTTTTGTCAAGGAGGCATTTATTACCATCAGCCCCGCATCTGTTTGGGAGACAAAAAAGACACCTGTGGAGATATGGATTAATTTGATAAATGAATTGAAAGGCGAGAAGGTCTATCTTAACGGAGGCCCAGGCGATATCGAATTATGTGAAGAGCTGCGTGCTAAAGTGAACTATCCAAACGTAGAAGTCATCGCGGGGAAGTTGAGTTTACTTCAAAGTGCAGCATTATTTAGTAAGGCCAAAAGGAACTTCGTGAACGATAGCGGACCGTTGCATCTCTGTTCTGCTATGAATGCGCCAGTCACAGCTGTATTTTGCAGCACATTGCCTTCTTTCGGATTTGGTCCATTATCGAATGATTCAATAGTCGTTCAAACCAATGAGAAACTGGCCTGCAGACCTTGTGGTTTGCATGGGAAAAGCCAGTGCCCGCAAGGACATTTCAAATGTGGCCAGACGATAGATTATCGAGAACTTTCTAATTCGCTAAAATGAAGTTTAGAACAGAACTAAACATGACATCAGAAAATTTGGGATTGGATCACAGTCACAAATTGATGTTTTTAGGATCATGTTTCAGTGAGAATATTAGCAATCACCTTGGCAGATTTTGTTTTCAGGTGAGCACGGGAGCGCATGGGATACTTTTTCATCCAGAGGCGATATTTCAAGCTCTTGAGGATATCGTGAATTCTAAGATTTATACTTTGGCTGATCTCACGAAAGCTCCGCACGGCTGGGTTGCGCTTTCACATCATGGTGGATTTACTCATGCGGATTCTGACCAATTGCTGAGGAGCATGCAGGAGTTGATTTTAGAAAGTCATTCACTTCTCAAAGAGGCTTCACTGCTTTCTATCACTTTTGGAACGGCGATGGGCTATAGAAATAAAGCTTCGAATAGTATCGTAGCAAACTGTCATCGGTTGCCACAACAGGACTTTGAACGTGGATTATCATCTATGGATGATTTGCTCGAATCGGCAAGAAAGGCCATTAAATCTTTTTGCAGCTATAATCACGACGCGAAGATTATTCTTACCGTAAGTCCTGTCCGTCATTTGCGAGAAGGATTTATAGACAATCAAAGATCAAAGTCTCGACTTATTCTCCTCTGTGAGCAATTAGAAAAGGAGTTTGAGTGTGTTCGATATTTTCCCGCTTATGAGTTAGTGATGGATGAGCTTCGCGATTATCGCTTTTATGATGAGGACATGATCCATCCAAGCAAGGCAGCAGTAGGTTTTGTAGCAGAAAAATTCGAAGATTTTATATTGTCAAAACAGGCAAAGGGAGCATGCAGCGCCATACTTCCATTTGTTTTGAGAAAAGAGCACCGGTCGATTCATGAGAACATGGATGAGGCAGAAAAAAGAAAAGCCGAATCTGACAATCAGATCCGGCTTACTTTGGAAAAATCCTATAAGTTCTAGTTGCACTTATCGAGGCATGTCACCTTGAAAACGCCGTCTTGTTTGGCGAGGGTGAACTTAGTTTTTGAACCTGGAGCTACCAAGCCAACCTGCTTTACTTCACCCAAAATGGTTCCGTTAGACAAGGCAATTCTGTAAGAAATAGCAACCAATTTGCGTGTATTGTCAAATTGTGGGCTGTAAGTGAAGTTAATTCCTTGAGCTGACAATTCACCTAGAAGTGTGTTCAAAGCTTCACGGGTGGTTTCACCGTTGATTTCTACGCTAATATTATCAGAGGTGATGATATTCTGCGCACCTGAAGTCAAGGCAGCGAAGATGGCGAAGATGGCTAGTATTCTTTTCATTTTATTTAATTTTCTATTGCATTAATGACATCCAAAAATACAACGAAGTTGCCTCACAACGAATAATTATCTTTGCATTATGAATAATACCTCAAAATCAAAGATCACCGAAGAAATCAAGAAGGATTTATTTAGTGGAGATGATACCACGGTCATGAAGGCGGTGCATCGCTGTCAGGAAGAGGGCAGTAGCCAATTAGTGGAGCCTTTGATAGCTGTTTACTGCACAACCGGCAATATGATTATCAAGTCAGAAATAGGTGAAATGTTGGGGTCCTTGAAGGTATCTGGTGTCGACGATGTATTTATGGATGCATTGAGAAACCCGGCCTTTAAAAATAGTAAAAGAGAATTACTAAGTTTTATCTGGAGTTCCGGTTTGCAGCCTGTGAATGATGTCGCTTTCATCACGGAGCTGGCCATAGATGGTAGCTACGAGGAAGCCCTCGAGTGCCTTACCATTATCGAAAGCATGGACGACGCAATTCCTGAAAGCGAATTGTTGGAGGGTTCTTCGTTAGCACGCGCCTTCATTAGCAGCAATAAGGAAGATCAAAAAGTAG
>CANGVZ010000145.1 GCA_947457285.1 Flavobacteriales bacterium
ATCGGCTATATAGCTATCTTTTTTGATAGCAAATAATGATATTTTTGAAAAGTCAGCATCCGATGCAATTTGATAGTACAGAGTAACAGTGTCTGTTGAAAGCTGAGCAGACACTATTGAGCTACACACAACGAAGTTCCCTTCTTTTTTGCCGCTAGAATTAAAATTGTCTTTGATATATTTTCTCCAGAATTTATTGAATTCGTGTGGCTCAGAAATAATTTTGGCTTCAATGGTTTTTCGCACACCATCTCTGTGAAGCGTTGAAGATTCAAAAGAATTAATATCAGGAGTTTGCATGAGGGCCTGTGCCACTTTATCGGGTTGTGAAAAGGCCAGAATAGAAAGAAAATAGAATAAGGTCAGCAACAACTTTTTCATACAAACAACTTCTAGTGGTGAAAAATATGAAAAAATGTGAATTTGAAATAGTTTTCAAATACAAGTTTTTTCAATAAAAAAAAATCGCTAATGTTTTGATGAATCATTCAAAACATAGCGATTTAAGGAGTGCGCCCACCTGGGCTCGAACCAGGGACCCACAGATTATGAGTCTGTTGCTCTAACCGACTGAGCTATAGGCGCGGTTTTTTTCGGGTCGCAAATGTAATAGGTCTTAAGCCTAGAATAAAATTATCAACGGCGTTTTTTCTTGGTGCCGCGCGAACTTCCGCGTCCTTTGCTACTTCCACGGCTTTTTCCACCGCTAAAATTGCCACCGGAACGCCCCTTACTGCTGGCAAAACCTCGGGATTCTCTTGAACCACCGCCAGACTTTACTAAACCAGCGTCTTCCGCAAGGATATAATCCAATGAACGTGCTTGTAGATCGCCGTCATGAACCATTACCATCACGGTATCTCCCATGTGGAATTCACGCTTGGTGCGCACGCCATAAACCACATAGCGATCTGGATCGAAACTGTAGTGGTCGTCCATGATCGTATTCAGAGCAATCAATCCCTCGCACTTACTTTCCTTCTCTTCTACGTAAATGCCCCAATCGGCAAGGCCGGAAACAATACCTTCAAAGACTTGCCCCTTGCGAGCAAGCATGAACTCTACTTGTTTGTACTTGATCGATGCGCGTTCAGCTTCTGCAGCGCGCTTTTCCATCGCACTGCTGTGGCGGCATCGCATCTCATATTCACTTTCATCTACCGGCTTTCCTTTCTCCAAATAGTGCTGTAAAAGGCGGTGCACCATCACATCTGGGTAGCGACGAATAGGAGAAGTAAAATGGGTATAAAAATCAAATGCCAAACCATAGTGTCCAATGTTCTGGGTGGAGTATTCTGCCTTGGCCATGCTACGAATGGTCATCACTTTAATCACACTCTCTTCGGGTTGGCCAATGGATGCGGTGATGAGCTGTTTGATAGCAGCCGTCATACCTTTTTCATCTGTCTTGGGAAGTTTATATCCCAATTGCTTGACAAACTTGCGGAGTTGCTCGATTTTATCAGGTGAAGGTTCGTCATGAATACGATACACGAAGGTCTTTGGCTTCGATGTGTTATTAAACGGAAGACTCGGGTCGCCGATAAACGCCGCCACCTTACGGTTGGCCAACAACATAAAGTCCTCAATCAATTGATTGGAGTCCTTCATCTGCTTTACGAAAACACCTGTTGGAACGCCGTTTTCATCCAGTTTGAACTTTACTTCTTCACTGTTAAAGTCAATACTTCCTTCACTGAAGCGCTCGGCCCTGAGTTTTTTAGCGAGCTTATCGAGAGTGAGTATTTCCTCTTTAAAGTCACCATCTTTTCCTTCAATAATTTCTTGAGCTTCTTCGTAGGTAAAACGACGATCGCTGTATATCACAGTGCGTCCATACCATTCACTGTGAATTTCTGCTTCCTCGTCTAATTCGAACACGGCACTAAAGCAGAGTTTTTCTTCATTGGGACGAAGAGAACATAAAAAATTAGACAAGCGCTCAGGAAGCATAGGTATGGTGCGATCTACAAGATAGACGCTGGTAGCGCGATCAAACGCCTCAGCGTCGAGAATCGTGTTGGGTAGTAAGTAATGACTCACATCCGCGATGTGTACACCTACTTCATAGTGACCGTTGGGAAGTTTTTGAAATGACAGCGCATCGTCAAAGTCTTTAGCATCGAAAGGATCGATGGTAAAAGTGGGTACTTTACGGAAGTCGCGGCGTTTTGCGATTTCTTTCGGTGTAATTCCAGCGTCAATGTGATTCGCATAGTCTTCAACGTCTCTCGGAAATTCACTATTGAAACCAAATTCGGCAATAATCGCATGCATCTCCGCTTGGTGTTCGCCGGGCTTACCGAATACGCGCACTACGCGCCCGAATGGACTGCTGTCAGGACGGTCCCAGTCAAGAATTTGAACGAGTACCTTGTCTCCGTGCTCTGCCCCGTTTAATTGTTCTTTGCTAATGTAAAAATCAACGTGAACACGCTTATCAGAGGGCAACATGAATGTCCCTACTTTGCCCACGTCCAAAATACCAACAAATTCGCGACGTGAGCGCTCAACTACTCGGAGTATTCTTCCTTCAGGTCTTCTTGACTTAGGATTGAAAGTAACCTCTACGGTGTCCCCGTAGAGTGCAAAACCTGTCTTGCCTTTGGGAATTTCTACGTCGCGCTCTTGACCTTCAACGGTGACATAGCCTTTTCCAAAGCGATTAATTTCAATACGTCCTATTGCAGAATAAACCGAAGGTTGCGCAATCACATACTTTCCTGTTTCTACTTCTTTTAACTTGCCTTCTTCGGCTTCCAATATCAGAATATCATGAATAAGCATACGTACTCCGGAGTCGGTAATATCCAACTCTCCCGCCACCTGCTTATAATTCATTGGCTTCTTTTCATTTGCTTCAAACACACGAATAATCTCCTTTCGAAGCTCGGTTTTGAATGAGCCATAGCTCGGTCTCTTTTTTGCCATAGATGCAAATCTAACAATTCCATGTGGACATGGGCACAGGTCATGTGCCAATCCATAAACAATAGATTGTTGTATTCAGATACTTTATGACAAATAGCATGATTTCTATGTGACCCTGGTCACCACATTGAGCTTTATATCAATCCTATGTTTGCTGTATCACTAAAACCAAATTATTATGAAAAAGAACATGGGTAATGCAGACCGAATGGTGAGGATCATCATCGCTGCGATTGTTGCAATTTTATTCTTCACAAACGTAATCACTGGCACTCTGGGCATTGTGCTCCTTGCGCTTGCTGGCATTTTTGTTTTGACCAGCCTTATCAGCTTTTGTCCACTTTATGCCCCCTTTGGAATTAGCACCTGCAAAAGGAAAGCTTAAAAGAGAGAGGCGGATCAACCCACTATGATCTGCCTCTTATATTTGCACCATGGAAAAGAAAAAGGTAATGCTTGGTCTCAAGCTACCTACCGATCCAAGGTGGGTAAATATTGTCGAAAAAAACATCGAGGAGATTCTTACCGATCATGCTTATTGTGAACAGAAGGCGGCGAGCAACGCTATCAGTACCATTGTTCGCTACCCTGAATATGATGATGTGGTTGAGGAAATGGTGCGCATTTCGCGCGAAGAGATGGAGCACTTTGGGATGGTTCATGAAGAACTCCGTAAACGAGGCCTTTCTCTGGGGCGCGAGAGAAAAGATCCATACGTGCACGATCTTGCCGCGTTTATCAAACAAGGAGGCAGCAAAGAGCAACAATTTGTTGATCGTATGTTGTTTGCTGCAATGATTGAGGCGCGCAGCTGTGAGAGATTTCGACTGTTATCCGAAAATATTTCCGACGAAGGCCTTCGCGATTTTTACTACGAGTTGATGGCGAGTGAGGCCGAACATTATGCCACGTTCATCGGATTTGCACGCAAGTATGGCACGGGCGTCGATGTGGAAAGAAGATGGCAAGAATTTTTGGACTTCGAAGCTACACTTATGGACAAGTAAGGTAAAAAGGAAACCATGCATGGATAATTTTTTTATCCGTACGGCTACCGTACAAGATGTGTCCTTGATTCAAGATATAGCCTCACGTGTCTGGCCTCAAACCTACAGTGCCATCATTTCTGGTGATCAAATTAAGTACATGCTGGATATGATGTACAGCGCCGATTCTTTGCGCGAACAAATGATTGAAAAGAACTGTGAGTTTATCATTGTGCAGAATACCGAACTATCATTCGGTTTTGCTTCTTTTTCTTCTTTTGATAATGAATTATTTCGATTACATAAATTATATGTAGACATAGCCTCACAAGGACTTGGGCTCGGTGTTATGCTATTGAATGAAGTTGCCAGACGCTCTGCGGATAGGGGAGGCTCTGTTTTGGAATTGAATGTCAATAAATACAATAAAGCGAAGACGTTTTACGAGAAAAATGGATTCACTATTTTTCGAGAAGAAGTCATCGATATTGGAAATGGTTTTGTAATGGACGATTTCGTAATGCGCAAGTCGTTGTTAGCCCTGTAACTCAATCCTGAATGTAGTCCCTTTGCCCGGCTCGCTATACTTTACATAAATACGGCCTTTGTGATAGTTTTCAATAATACGCTTTACGAGCGAGAGGCCAAGTCCCCAACCTCTTTTCTTTGTTGTGAAGCCTGGTTGAAAAACAGTTTTCCAATTATTCTTCGGAATTCCTTTTCCACTGTCTGTAATCTCGACACAGGGTGTTCCGTTTTCATTGAATACACGCACATGAAGCTTTCCTTCACCGTCCATTGCATCGACAGCATTTTTCACCAGATTTTCTATTACCCAACCAAAAAGAGGAACGTTTATGAGGGCGTGCATGCCTTCTGCTTCGCTACTCAAGGAAATGCTCACACGAGTACTGACTCTACTTTGCAAATATTCAAACGCATTTTTCACTACTTCATCCAACTCTAACGCGTGCAATTCAGGAACAGATCCTATCTTACTGAAACGATCGGTTATTGTATTGAGCCGGTCGATGTCTTTATTGAGTTCTGTGAGTGTTGCTGCGTCTACTCCCTGTGCCTCAAGAAGACTCGACCACGCCATGAGAGAAGATAACGGAGTTCCTAGTTGATGTGCTGTTTCTTTCGCCATACCAACCCAAACTTGGTTTTGTTCTGCCTTGCGGAATGTAGAGAAGATTAAGTATGCGATAAATAGAAATACTCCAATCAAAATCAACTGAAATACAGGAAACATCTTGAGCTGTTTTAGCACTTGTGAATCTTCATAAAAAATTACTTGTGTGCCTTGACCGGGAAGCTCGATTTTAATTTGATTGTTCCCTTTCTTCATTGATTCCAATGTCGAGTAGAGTTGCGCTGAATCACCGGCAACCATCGGATCAATATTCCCATATCTAATAATGGTGGTCTCAAGACTATCAGTCACAACCACGGGCACCGAAGCGGCATTTATTACCGTTTCTGAAATGAAGGAGTTGATCAGGTCGTCCATGGTGTGCTGGAGTTCCATGAAGATGTAACTGTCATTGTAGTACACCCTCAAGCCCACTTCAGGAAACTTTATGGGATCGTATTTTTCCTGCATCACCTTATAGAGCGAATCTACATAGACCGAGTTATTTGCCTTGTCTTCTGGAAGGTTGGCGCTGTTGGAGAGTTTTCCTTTTTCGTCAAATATCAGAATTGGAATGGTAGTGTTGCCCCAGATAAAATCGGTTACAAAAGTGAGGTCGTTTTGGTCGCTTGGGTCGCTCAGTATTTGATACGCTTTTGCGAGCAATTTCGCTTTTTTGCGTTCTTCTGTTCGGAGATTTTCGAATAGATTTTCTGTGAACTTTACCAAGGTGGCGCGGCGTTGAATCGCCTCACTCCACAACTCTACTTTTTCTCTCTCACCTTGACGAATCTTCTCAGCGATGTGATTGCTATACCAAAGCGTAATGCCTACAATGACCATCGCCACCGCAAACAAGAAAATCTTCCATCGCTGTTTGTTACTGTATAGATTCACACAGCGAAGATAGTTAAACACGGAGTAGAACGGGAACGAGAACGGGAACGAGAGATTCTGAATTCTGAATTCAAAATTTGGAGTTTGGAGTTTGGAGTTTGGAA
>CANGVZ010000146.1 GCA_947457285.1 Flavobacteriales bacterium
AACTGCGTGTTCAACGGCGGTGCGCTGAATGGTTTGGATAACGATTTTCTTAGCTTCCTGATTGGCTTTTACTTTAGCCTCATCAATAATGTTTTGGATTTGACCTGCGGCCGAGTTGCGAGCTTCTTCTTTGAGTTGCTCCATCAATTGAGCTTTTGCTTGGTCGGCGCTCATTTTTGCGAGCTCTTCCAGAAGTGTCACGGCTTTCTGGTTTGCTTTTTCTAAATCACTTTGTTTTTTCTGATTGAGCTCTGTTAGCTTATTCAGATTTTCGCGTTGACCTTCGAGGTCTTTTTCTTTTTTCTTGTACTGTTCGATTTGTTGTGAAAGCTCGCGCTCTTTGTTTTTGATGCGGTCTTCACCTTGTTGTACTTTTTTGTTTCTCTCCTGCACTTCTTTTTCGTGCTGGGACTTTAGTTCAAGGAATTTTTCCTTGGCCTGGAGCATTTTTTTCTCCTTAAGTGTTTCACCTTCTTTGGCGGCTTCTGCGAGGATGTTTTCTCTTTTCTTATTGAGAACGCTATTGAGGAGGAACCAAGCGGCTCCAGCTCCAACGATAACACCTAGTAACGCAGCAACGGCCATGTAAATTGAGTCCATGTTGCTGATGGTATTTTAAATTAAACATTCAACTTCCTTTTGGAAGTCGTTGCAGCGGATCGTGGAGATTTTGAGATGGACGATTAGGATTGAAGGTATTGATCAACGAGCGATTCCAACTGAGAGAGTTCAGTGGACAAGTCTGTTGGTACTTCTACGCGTTCGATAACTTTTTCGATCACCGTTTTCGTTTCTATAACGGGGGCACTGGCAGTGGCTACTTGTAGCGCTGTCATTGCCAAAAGGTCTTGTTTATCTTTTACAGCGTAGTTTTTCTGGAATGTTTCCAGGCTGGCTTCAATCTTCTGTTCTGCCTTACGAATAGCGTCCTCTTGTTCACTGCTGATGGTCAGTGGGTATGAGCGACCGGCGATATTGACTTTGATGGAGATCTCGTTCATATATCTTTTATTTATTGAGTAAGGCGAGGCATTCGTCTATTTCTTTCACCAGATCATTGATCCTCTGCTTGGTAGCCACTCGGAAATCTTCCTGAACGGCTGGTTTGAATGATGTGGTGTTCTCCAACTCTTTGTTTTTCTCAGACAATTCTTCCACGCGTGCAAGTAGCTCTCCATTGATTCTATACAAAGACGCGTTCTCCTCCTTGAGCCTTGTGACTTGGGCCTCAAGTTGACGCTTCGATTCACCCAACTGTGAAATCTTACTTTCTATTCTCTGGAGTATCTCTTGGTGATTCATGAAAATTATAGTCCTTAAAACATCGAATCGAGGTCAAATGTAAGACTTTCAGCCTATCATTTTACAACAGTTTTATTCAAAATTGATGTTGATATTTCAAAAGCAATGAGTTGCGGTGAAAGGGCACGATGGTTGATTTTTGTTTTTTCCAATAAGACTTGATAGCCGATGATGCGTGTGGGTGTTTTACATTTAGTAGCGATTTGTTTACATCTGATAGGTATATCCCTGGGTGTTTCTGCTCAACAAGACATTCCTAAGGATTATTTCCGCAATCCGCTTGATGTTCCAATCAACCTATCCGGAAATTTCGGCGAGCTGCGAACCAATCATTTCCATGCTGGGATTGATATTAAAACAATGCAACAGGAAGGGTTAAAGGTCTACGCGGCGGCAGATGGGTTCGTGAGTAGAATCAAAGTTTCACCTGTCGGTTATGGCTATGCTTTATATATTGACCACCCCAATGGATACACCTCGGTATATGGTCACCTCAAGTCATACAGCGCCAAAATTGATGAATACGTGAAGCGAGAGCAATACCGTCTCAAGTCTTTTAGCGTTGATCTGTTTCCTGACTCAAGTCTTTTGAAAGTAACCAAGGGAGAGGTAGTGGCGCTTTCTGGAAATACCGGTGGATCAGGTGGCCCGCATCTCCATTTTGAAATAAGAGAAACGAAAAGTGAAAAAATCATCAATCCGCTGCTCTTTGGATTTGATGTAAAAGATAATATCAAACCTTCTGTTTCGGGTATTTGGTTGGTTCCAATGACGGATTCCACTTGGATTAATAATGGCAGAGTGCCGGTGAGATATGAAACTGCTGGATCTGCTGGTGCTGTGAAGCTAAAGTCTACCACTGTTCCAAAAGTGTACGGTGAAGTTGGTTTTGCCATTCATACCAGTGATGCACTTGACGGCAACGCCAATCGCTGCGGTATTTATAGAATAGAACTGTGGGTGGATGGCATTCAGGTTTATGGCCAACGAATGGATAAACTTGATTTCACTACCAATCGCGCAATGAACGCGCACACGATTTACGAACGATTCAAAAAGGAGCGCAGTCAAATTCATGGATCATATCGATTGCCAGGAAATCCTCTTGATATCTACGATAACCTCGTCGATGACGGCATTGTGCGCTTCAAAGATGGTAAACGTCACAAGGTAGATTATGTAGTGGTCGACTTGATGGGCAATCGTTCTTCGGTTTCTTTTGAGGTAGATGCACTCACTAAAGCTTCGGGCCCTGCTCCCAAAGCAGGATCTTACCTTGCAGTTTGGGATTGGGAGAAGGACAACGAATACAAAAATGATAAAGTCCGCATTCAAATGCCAGCCCTCAATTTATATGAGGATTTGAATCTTACCATCACTGAAGGAAAAGAGATCGCAGGAGCAGTTACTTCTACCTATAAAATAGCTTCACCTTATGAGCCGGTTCATGGCAAGTATACGCTGTCACTTAATGCATCAAAAGTTTCATCACAACTAGCTTCGAAAGCAGTGGTAGCTCGTTGGGACCCTGACAAGCAAAAAATTATTTCTGAAGGTGGTGTCTATGAAAATGGCTGGGTTACCGCAAATCCAATGTATTTGGGATATTTTGCATTGATGATCGATACAGTCAAACCAGGCATTCAGCCAGTTGATTTTGCGGCATCTATGAAAGGCAAGGCGACATTTACATTTAAAATTTATGATGGGCTTTCGGGAGTTGACCAAATCATTCCCAAAATTGACGGTGAATGGGCACTTATGGAATACGATGCAAAAACGAACCGTCTCGTTTACTACTTTGACAAACGTTTTATTCAGCCGGGAAAGCATAGCTTTGAATTGACTGTGATTGACGCAGTCGGAAATCAAAGGGTCTATAAGTCCGATTTTGTTTATTAAAGGAAGAATTCCTTTTTCATATTGAGCCACTCCAACGCACTGTTGCAGAACAAGTCCTCAACGACTTCTTCCGAAAGCCCCATCTCTTCAATGAACTTACCTATTTCCAAATCACCAAGAGGGAATGGGTAATCAGTGCCAAGACTTACCTTTTTAGAACCTTGATGTTTGAGAATATAATGTAGGAGTTCGGGGTCGTGCGTGGCGCTATCTACCCAAAACTTTCCGATGTAAGCTCGTGGTGTGATATCATTGTCTATTGCAACCAAGTCAGGACGACAATTGAAACCATGTTCAATTCTTCCGATAGTGGGTATGAAACTTCCACCGGCGTGTGCAAAATTGAAGCGCACTTTAGGGAATTTTTCAAAAATCCCCCCAAAGATCAATGAGCAAATGGCGCGCGTAGTTTCAGCGGGCATTCCAACGAGCCAAGGGAGCCAATACTTTTTCATTTGATCTTCTCCCATCATCTCCCACGGATGCACAAGTACGCACATATCCAATGCTTCCAGTGCTTTCCATAGAGGGTAGAGGAATGGCTCATTCAAATTTTTACCATTGATATTGCTGCCAATTTGAATCCCAACTATCCCTTCTTTTTTTATGCGCTCCAGCTCTTGAACAGCGAGCTCAATATCTTGCATTGGCAAAGTGCCCAAGCCGACATAGTTCTTTGGATACTTCTTTACTAAAGCAATGACATCATCATTGAGATATCGAGAAACTTCTAGGCCATCACTAGGTTTTGCCCAATAGGCAAAGAGAACAGGAATGGTGCATACGACTTGCACTTGGGTGTGGTACTTAGAATACTCTTCTATGCGTTCTTCGGCATCCCAACAATTAGATTCAATTTCTCTAAAGAATTTTTCTCCCTGCATCATCCTCGCGAACCCAGGCTTGTGATGATCAAGGTGAATGAAATTGCCATAGCCAAACTTCTTCGTCCAATCGGGAAGGTGTTTGGGTATGATGTGAGTATGCATGTCAATCTTGAGCACAGGCTGTCGGTTTGGTGAGTGCGAAACTAATAGACTTTCTTGACTTTTTTCAAGTCAATCATATTAATTGAGTTGATTTCCCAATTTTTTATTCGCGGAGAAACGAAATGGGATACCTGATCATAATAAAGAGGTATCACAGACGCGCCCTCAGAAATAAGCTTATTCATTTGGGAATAATATTCTTGCTTGATGCTATCATTTTGAATTTCTAATATTTTGGAATAGAGGTTTTCAAATTCGGGATTAGAATAATGCATGTAGTTGGGGCCAATGGGGCAGAAGTTTTCTTTTAGAAATAGGTTAAAGAAATTTTCTGCGTCTGGATAATCGGCAAGCCAGGACTTTCGAAAAGCTGCCAATTTTCCTTTTGCTGACGCTTCTCTAAATGTTGAGCCTTGCATCACTTCTACATTTACTTTCAGTCCTATTTTGCCTAGATTGAACTGAATGTACTCGATCAAATCGGTATAATCTCCCGTTGTGGTAATGGTTATTTCAGGTAATCCGTTGCCATTCTTATACCCAAGGCTATCCAAGATAGCCTGAGCGCGCGCTGGGTTGTATTCATTAAAGATTGGTGCAGAATTCTTAAGTAGGGTGGGGGGGACAAAACCTTGCGAAGCGGCCATCACGGTATTATTTCTAAGAAACTTTACCATTTCTTTTTTGTTGATGGCCATTTCAATTGCTCTTCTCAAATCTCTTTTTAGCAATGGTGAATTTTTCGAAACCTCAGCCTCTGGATCAATCATGAATCCTATGTAATCTGTTTTTATAAATGGTGTTTTATAAAAAACTATTTTGGATTGGAAGGCTGGTGTAAGTTCTCCTTCGGAGGTTAGAAGTTCGTCTTTATAAGAAGGATGTATTCCCGAGATGAAGTCGTAGGTGCCAGCGAGTAGCCCTTGATATTCTACAGCGGGGTCTTTTATAAAATCAATCTTGATTGCGTCGAGATATGGAAGTTGTTTTCCAGAATTATCCTTTTGCCAAAAGTTGGGGTTTCGGTGAAATACTAAAGCGTTATTTTCATACCAGAATGCAAACTTGAAAGGGCCCGTTCCTACCGGATTAGAGCGGAAGTCTGCTCCAAACTTTTCAATGGCTTCATGCGGCACTACGTTGCAGTACTGCATAGATAAGATGGATAAGAATGGTGGGAAAGGCTTTTCAAGTTCTATGATAAATGTTGAATCGTTGGGTGCGGAAAATGGCGAGCTCGTAGTTTTTTTAGTTTTCGAAAAAATCCACGCACCTGGCGAAGCAATCTTAGGATCGAGGATTCTGTTGAAACTATATACGAAGTCATGTGCTGTGACCTTTCTGCCCTTTCCGGCTGGGAAAATGTCGGAGTCATGAAAGTAGACGTCGTCGCGAATATGAAAGGTATAAGTGGTGAGGTCGTCTGAAATATTCCAGGAGTGAGCGATGCATGGTATGATTTGAAGGTCATTGGTTATTTCGACCAGACCATCATAGAGTTGATTTGTCGCCCACATGATTTCGAGATCGCGCGCGAAAGCCGGATCAAGGGAAGTGATTCCATTATTTTCATTATAAAAAAAGACATTTTTATTTTCGGAACTTTCGTTTCTGCAGCCGCTTGAAAAGACAGCCAAAGAGATTGTTATTATTATGAAAATGTAAATTCTCCTCATTGGGTCAAAGGTAATAGAAACATAAATTGCGGGATTTGATGCATCTTGCGAAAAAATTCAGATCGTGAAAAGACAGATAAAATTGGCGTTTGTGGCCTTGGCTGCCATAATGATGTGGAGCGCATCCTGCAAGGATACCACCAAAAGTTCGGCAAATGCGGGCG
>CANGVZ010000147.1 GCA_947457285.1 Flavobacteriales bacterium
GACAGTTAGGATTGGATATCCATAAAACAACTATTGCCATCATCGGTCGCATCGATCCTTTGAAAGGACAACATATTCTAATCAATGCAGCGCAACTTTTGCATCGCGATGATTTCGAGATTTTGATTGTTGGGGAATCTACGCGTAATGAAAGCAATCGTTATGAAGTTGAACTGAAGCAAAAGATTCGCTCTTTGGGAATGCAAGGAACCATCTTCTTCAAACCGTATAGCGACAACGTGGCTCTATATTATAGTGCCACGGATATATTTGTGATGGCATCGAAAGGAGAAACATTCGGAACAGTGACAGTAGAAGCGATGAGTTTCGGGATTCCAGTAATTGGCACCAATAGCAGCGGCACACCAGAGTTATTGGAACATGGAAAATCTGGTCTTCTTTTCGAACCAGATAATGCAGAAGAATTGAGTCAAAAATTGCGACTCCTACTGGATGAGTCTTCGCTGCGAGAAGAAATTGGATTAAAAGGAAAGCGTCGATTCCTGTCTTACTATTCCAAGCAAGCAAGCATCGACGCCTTCATTGAGCTTATCGAAAAAAACTAGTCGTTGCAGAAGCTACCGAATATTTCCAGTAGCATAAGTAGATCATTCACCCCTATCAGTCCATTACCATCGATATCGCCGGGACAGTCGGAAGCAGTTGCGAATTGACAAGTGCCATTATCCAGTGATGCCTGAGGATCAAAGTTGGTCGCGTTGGCATAAGTGCAACCAGGAATTCCACCCATGATCACCCAAGGAATTTGATTTGAACTTCTCGTACATTCACCGTTGCTTGCATTTACAGAATACAAACCAGCCACAGCTGGTGAGAGCGTTTGTGAAGTTTGGCCCGCAATGATTTGATTGTTGTTGTACCACCAATATTGTGACGCAGAGGTAGACTCCAATTGCCCATTTGCATTCAAGGAGATGATGGGTTCAAATGTTCCGCAACTATCTTTAATCTTTGCGATTGTACCACCTTGGCGTACGATATAGATTTCACCTGCACTATCCTCTTGAATGGAAGTGATGGCGCCACCACCAGGACCGTAATTTGTGGAAGTCCAGCCATTGGCAGCGCTGCCTGCGATACCGTAAATATCTCCATCACAATAATCGGTAAAGAAATAAATGCCATTCATAGCGGTATACTTTGAACCACGATACACTACACCACCTGTGATGGAACAAAAATTAGTAGGAGCGCTATGGGAATAGACTTGCACTGGTGCAAGCATGGTGGATTGAGCCGCGCAACCAGCAGTATTGTATGCAGCGTTTCCTTCATAACAGCGCCATCCATAATTCTCTCCACCCGTAGAATTTGCGGGGGTCATATTCACTTCTTCCCATGCATTCTGTCCAACATCAGCAAGCCACAAATCGCCCGTTTGACGGTCGAAAGAAAACTTCCAGGGATTGCGCAGACCATAAGACCAAATCGCGGCTTGGGTATTGGGAACGCCTACAAAAGGATTGGTGGGTGGTATTGAAAATGGACTACCATTGTCGACATCTATGCGCAACATTTTACCAAGAAGATCATTGAGATTTTGAGCTCTGTTGCCGGGATCGCCGCCGCTGCCGCCATCACCCATTCCAATGTAGAGATAACCATCTGGTCCAAAAGCGATATGACCACCATTATGGTTTCCGAATGGCTGCGCAATGGTCATAATGGTTGTAGCCGATGCCACATTCGCCACATTGGGATCACTGCTCACTTGATATCGAGCTATCACTGTTGTACCCGAAGTATTGGTGTAGTTGATATAAAAAAATCCATTAGTAGCATAGTTTGGGTGAAAAGCCATCCCCAACAAACCTTGCTCACTACCTGTAGAGATCATTCCTGTAATGTCCAGAAACTTTCCGATATAGGTTCCAGTGGTATCAATGATTTCGATGTCTCCTTGGTTTTTCTCCAAAACAAAAAGACGATGATCGCCGCAGTGATAAAGGCCTACAGGGCCGGATAATCCTGCATAGAATTCTTCTATCTCTATTTGAACAGGTGTTACATTCTGCGTGATACCCTTCATTGCGAACGTGGTGCAAAGCAGAAAAATGAAAATTTGGCGCATGTGGTTTAGATTTTAATCAAATATAATGAAACCACGAATTCACATTTAGTTTAAGTTTGAAGCGTGAGGAAATTGGCTTTCATATTTTTTCTTATCATTCATGCTACGGAAATTCTGGCTCAAGCCCAGCCAGAGGGTGATAGCCTTTCAACATCTTCCTTGAATTGGAGCATTCAGCCGCAATTTGGCTTTATTATTCCACATCGATCCGAAATGTTGCACTTGATTCAGGGGCATTCGATGGGTCTGAATCTGCAGGTTTTGAAAGAAACAAATGGTGCAAAAGCATGGCAACGAAATTATCAATGTCCCGAAGTGGGGTTTGACGCGTATTATAATTATACAGGTAATGCTGAACAGCTCGGACATCAATTCGCCCTATCCTATCTCGTGAGACTTCCCATGAGGCGCCACGAAGTTGTTTCGAAAAAAGAAAACTATTTTCATCATACCCTCGGTCTTGGAATCGGCATGGGATACAATACTAAGACATGGGATTTGGAAACGAATACGCAGGCTCAAGTCATAGGATCAAATTTTAATGCAGCATTGACTATTGAGTACCTCGCACAAATTTTATCTTTACAAAAATTGGCATTGAATGGAGGTTTGCGTCTTACGCATTTCTCCAACGGGGCATTTACGTTGCCCAATCTTGGCACCAACAACATTGCACTCATACTCACCCTCTCCCAAAAATCTGATGCTCCGACAAAGAAAATCATGGGACGAGAAAAAATCGAGAAATCCAACTCAATCATGTTTTCATTGACCGGAGGACTGAAAGAAATTCCTCCTCCGTATGGAAAGAAATATGGAAGCGTGACCTTTAGTGCAATCGGACAAAGAAGGATTTCATACAAGTCATCTCTTGCGGTTGGGAGTGAGATAATGTTCAACAGCGCAGTGAAGACGCTTCGCAATCGCATGTCGGAGGAGCCTTCTGGCTGGGATCAAAATGCACAACTAAGTCTTGTAATTGGATATGGTTTGAATTTCGATCGACTGCAATTGCGCATTCTTCAGGGATTCTACCTTGTGAATGCGTGGCAAGCAGATGGCTTGTTCTATCAGCGTGTCACTCTTTGTTATGAAGTTACCAATCGACTACAAGCTTTGATTGGATTGAAAACACACTTTGCGAAAGCAGATCACTCAGAAATAGGCATTAGCTACATCATCAATGGGAAATAAGGTCTTGTACATAGCAACATTGTTATTCTTTGTTTCGTGCAATAAAGAAAGCGCGCCTGATTGTTTCAAAAAAGCAGGAGATCGTTCAGAGGTAAAACGTGCTTTGTCTGCCTTTGATAAAATAGAGATTAGCGACTATCTATATATTGAATTGCTACAGAGTGACCAGCATTCTGTGGAAATCATTGGACCTAAGAATTTACTTGGTAAAGTCGAAACAGAAGTTGAAAATGGCACTTTGTATATCAGCAATGGCAATACGTGCAATTTTGTACGCTCATTTAAAAATGATATAAGGGTCAGAGTGTTTTCACCCAATATTCGAGATATTCAAAACAGAGGAACTGGAGATATTATTACACCAGATACTTTATTTTATCCTTATTTGAAAATAGAAAATCGTCATGCCGCGGGGATCGTTCGCATTAATTTCGTGGGAGATAGCATCGCTGCGTTTACCCAGACAGGAGTGGCAGATTTGATTTTGAGCGGAGAAGTATTCAAAGCTGAATTATTCAATCAAGGCGTAGGCCGCATTGATGCGCTCAGTTTAAGAGCAGAACAGACCTATATCAACAACTCATCTATTAATGACATTCAAGCGCATTGTTCGGGATACTTGTTTGCCATCAATTATTTTTCTGGAAACATCTTTGTGACGGGTAATCCTGACGACCAAGACCTTGTAAGGCAAGGTAGCGGACAAATCATCGTGGAGTAAATCACATCAGAAATACTTTTTCAACTCCTGTAAAATTTCTTCTGGACAGCGCACTGGACGGCCGGATGAAGCGTCTACAAAAACAAGTGTAGTCGTCGCGGTATTTAGAAGTTGTTCTCCGCGGTATGTTTGATATTCAAACTGAATGCGAGCAGTTGGCAGCGCGATGATATGAGTCTTGATAATGAGTTCATCATCGTAATGTGCGGGAAGAATGTATTTGATGGAGAAATCTGCCACGGGAAGAAGGATTCCTCTATCTTCCAGTGATTTGTAACTTACTCCTAATTGTCGTAAAGCCTCTACACGTGCTACTTCGAAATACGTAGCGTAATTGCCGTAATAAACGTAGCCCATGCGATCTGTTTCGGCATAGCGAACGCGAATAGAAATTTGTGAAGAATACATAGTGCAATATAGAATGAAATGTTAGTACACATTACAATACAACTTATGAGAACTTTGATTTGTGTTGTTTAAAACATGGATTGAAAACTTACACAAAAATTTCTTGATTTTTATTTTGAAAGCTTAATGTGGTGAAAAGTAGGCGATTAATAAAAGTGAGTTGAAGCGCTCAAATAAGACCTGTCAGAAATGCTGATAAGTCAAGGGTTTCGGAAAAATTGTTAGAATGTCAAACTTTCTAAAAAGTCAATAGGTAAAACTTTTTTTTTTTCACTTTTTTCATCATTCTTTTGTCACGCTTTAGACGACTTCTATTATTTTAGCCGATCTAAACCTACGAATTCTACATTTACCGAATTAACCATACTTAATAAGAATGAATAAGGACCATAATCAGGTTTGGCAAAACTGCCTCGACGTAATTAAGGACAATGTAAGTCCACAAGGATTTAAGACCTGGTTTGAGCCTATTAAACCCGTGAAGCTCGACGAGAGCGTGTTGACGATTCAAGTTCCATCTCAATTCTTTTACGAGTGGCTTGAAGAGCATTATGTATCACTGCTAAAGAAAATCATTCGCAAGGAACTCGGACCAGAAGGAAGATTGGAGTATTCCATTATCATGGAAAACAATCTCAACAATTCCAATCCGTATACCATTAAGGTTCCTACAAGCAATCGCAAGGCAGTGAAAAATGCTCCAGTGAGCATGCCGTTGGATTTGGGAGAGGCTCCAATCAAAAATCCATTTATCATCCCTGGCCTTCGAAAATTGAATGTGGATTCGAATTTGAATCCGAATTATTCGTTTGAAAATTTCATTGAAGGAGATTGCAACAGACTCGCACGGAGCGCTGGTTTTGCTGTAGCTGGCAAGCCTGGTGGAACAGCCTTCAACCCACTACTTATATATGGTGGTGTTGGTCTTGGTAAAACACACTTGGCGCACGCTATAGGGATTGAGATCAAGAATAAGTTTCCTGAGAAGACTGTTCTTTATGTCAGTTCAGAGAAGTTCACGCACCAATTCATTGATGCTGTTCGCAACAATACTGTAAACGACTTTTCTCATTTCTACCAAATGATGGATGTCCTCATCATTGATGACGTACAATTCTTCAGCGGTAAGGAAAAGACACAAGATGTATTCTTCCACATCTTTAACCATTTGCACCAAACAGGAAAGCAAATCATTTTGACGAGCGACAAACCTCCTGTTGAAATGCAAGGAATGGAGCAGCGCTTGCTCTCTCGCTTCAAGTGGGGATTGAGCGCAGACCTTCAGGTGCCTTCTTTGGAGACGCGCATCGCGATTCTCAAAAAGAAAATGTATGCTGACGGTATCGACCTTCCAGATGAAGTAGTAGAGTACCTCGCATATAGCATCACCACAAATGTGCGTGAATTGGAAGGTGCTTTGATCTCTTTGATTGCGCAATCTTCACTCAACAAAAAATCAATCAATCTCGAGCTTGCAAAGCAGATGATTGACAAGTTTGTGAAGAACACTGCGCGCGAAGTGAGCATCGACTACATCCAAAAAGTAGTGTGTGACTATTTCGACCTCCCTATCGAATTGTTGAAGAGCAAAACAAGAAAGAGAGAA
>CANGVZ010000148.1 GCA_947457285.1 Flavobacteriales bacterium
ACCGGTGGCAGATTCTTTTGTGGCCAAATCTTAGAGACAATTAGAAGAGAAGCCATTGATGTGAATGACTTGGATATTGTTGAACTCTCTTGCGAGGCAGTCGTTATAAGTGAAAGGGAATTGGAAGTTATAAAGCTTATCGCAGAAGGATATACGAATAATGAGATTGCCGAACGTCTGTTTTTGTCTCCGCATACAGTAAATACACATCGAAAAAATATAATGCAAAAATTGGGGGTAAATAATACCGCTGCGATTGTAATGTATGCGGTAAAGGCCCAATTAGTTAGTCCTAATAAGTTCCTTTTCAGTCCTGTAAACGGATAGTTATAAATTTCAGGGTTTTTAACCTTCATCGAAACGCACGAAACCCTACATTTGTCGAGGCAGTTGAAACAAAACTATGTTTTAAATGCTATAAAGGATAATCAATCAAACCACATGCTTAATGATAGCAACAACCAACAAGATTGAAGTCCAAAAGGTAGAGAAGAGCAGAATCAATGAAGTGAACTGGTCGGATCTTGGTTTTGGTAAAATTTTCGCAGACCACATGTGTGTCGTGGAATACACCGATGGTCAGTGGGGAAGGCCCATCATCAAACCTTATGGCAAATTAGAATTCAGTCCTGCAATTAGTTCGCTTCACTATGGTCAAGCGATTTTTGAAGGATTGAAAGCTTACAAAAACAGCGATGGTGAAGTTTTCATTTTCCGTCCTGAAAAAAATGCCGCTCGATTGAATAAGAGCGCACATCGCCTCTGCATGCCAGAGCTTCCAGAAGAACTTTTCATGGAATGTCTCGCTCAGCTTACAGCATTAGACAGTTCGTGGGTGCCTACCGGAGAAGGTGAATCTCTCTACATACGTCCACATATGTTCGCTACCGACGAGTACGTTGGAGTGCGTCCAAGCGGAAGTTATTTGTTTGTGATTTTCTCGTGTCCCGTTGGCAAATATTACACAGGTGAAATCAAGGTTAAAATAGAACCAGCATTCACTCGCGCAGCGAAAGGTGGAACAGGGCATGCTAAAGCAGCTGGCAACTATGCTTCGGCTTTGTATCCAGCCAAACTTGCTCAAGATTCAGGCTACAACCAAATGCTTTGGACAGATGCCGAAACGCATCAATATTTTGAAGAAAGCGGAACTATGAATGTTATTTTCAAAAAAGGAAATACACTATTCACACCCGCTCTCTCAGATAGCATTCTCGATGGTGTCACCCGTGATAGTGTTTTGCAAGTAGCAAGAGATTGGGGTTACAATGTCGAAGAGAGAAAAGTGTCAGTGACTGAGGTGATGGAAGCCATTGAAAAGGGAGAATTGGATGAAGCATTCGGAGCTGGAACCGCGGCGACGATTGCACCAATACGTGTGATTAATTACAAGGGTGTTGATTACACCTTAAGACCATATACCGAGTGGGAGTTTGCTCCTAAAGTTTCCGCTTTCTTGGATTCTTTAAAGAGAGGAAGAGAAGCAGATGCTCATCATTGGAACAAAAGAATTGTGTAGCATTACTCTACACGGTCGAATTTAAACAACTGGGCGGGCTTATGAAGCACGCCTTTTTGTTTTTCATTCAATGCCTTCACGCGGTCATTTTTGAGAATATTCTTGCGGAAATTGCGCTTGTCTAGTTTTTTATCCAAAATAATCTCATGCAAACGCTGGAGCTGTGATAAGGTGAATTTCTCGGGTAACAATTCAAAACCAATATTGTCCGCCACTAATTCGTGACGCAACATTTTCAAGGCCTCATCCACGATTTCATTGTGGTCGAATGCAAGTGCTGGAATCTTATACACATCAATCCACTGCGCTTTTCCTGCGAAAGACGCGGCTTTTGGGTTGAAATCCTCCATTTTGACAAGAGAATAATAACCAACCGTCAATACCCTACGCTCTGGATTATTTCGAAAACTTCTCAACCACTCCTGATCCTTCAAGCCTCTAACACGATTGGGATCGCCAAAGGCATGGAACTGCTTGAGGTAAATGCCTTCAAGGCTTGTAAGCTCGGACAGAACGCGACGAGCTGCCTCATCCAGACTCTCATCATCCATTAGCAAGTCTCCGGGAAGCGCTTTTTGCAATTTGATCGACGCACCTCCTCCTGGCTGCTTTTGCTCAATTAGCAGTAGTTTTAACTTCTGATCATCAAATCCAAAAACGACACAGTCAACAGAAACGTCCATAGGGGGCTTAGTGTATAATTGACACCAAATATACAGGACGCTACTGTGAATTTATATCACAACCTAAAAATTATTTTTTGTAAAAAAAGTAATCCTGATTTGTGTTAGTGTAAAAATTACACTAAGTTCGTCCCCGCTGAATTTCACTTAATTTCGGCACAAAGAAATCAATATGCCAAACGGAATAAAGAGAATCGGAGTTTTGACCAGTGGTGGTGATGCTCCGGGAATGAATGCCGCCATTCGTGCGGTAGTTAGAGCATGTGTGTATCACAACGTGGAATGTGAAGGTATTTTTCAAGGATATCAAGGTATGATTGAGGGTGACTTTAAGCGTTTGAACGAACGCTCAGTTGCCAAAATTCTAGGTCGTGGTGGTACAATTTTGAAGAGTTCGCGCAGCAAAGAATTCATGACGGAAGAGGGGAGAAAGAAAGCGTTTGAGAACTTGAAGAAGAACGGCGTAGACGCTCTCATTACCATCGGTGGTAATGGTACGTTCACGGGAGCTCATATTTTTCAAAAGGAATTTGGCATCCCGGTAATTGGCATTCCAGGCTCAATTGATAATGACTTGTATGGAACAGATCACTGCATCGGATTTGACACTGCGACAAATACCGTTGTGGATGCTGTAGATAAAATCAGAGATACTGCCACCTCTCACAATCGATTGTTCTTTGTGGAGGTGATGGGAAGACATAGCGGTTTTATTGCTTTAAAGTCAGGAATCGCTACAGGAGCAATTGCAATTATTCTACCCGAAGACGAAATGAGCGTCGACGAGTTGGTAGAAACTCTCAGAAGTACTGAGGAAAGTGGAAAGACTTCAAGTATTGTAATTGTGGCCGAAGGTTCTAAGAGCGGTGGCGCTTATGAAATTGCGAAGACGGTAACCGAGAAGTACTCCGAGTACGAAACGCGTGTATCTGTCTTGGGGCACCTTCAACGAGGTGGAAACCCAAGCTGCTATGACCGTGTATTAGCAAGCAGAATGGGCGTTGCAGCTGTAGAAGGTTTGCTTCAGGGAAGAAAGGATGTAATGGTCGGAATTATCAATGACCGCGAAAGCTACACTTCACTTGAAGAGTCTATCACTCGAGCAAATGTGCCTAATCGCGACGAGTTGCGAATAGCGCGCATCCTCAGCATTTAATTAATTAATTATTTAAAAACAAAAAATGAAAAAAGTAGCAATAAATGGTTTTGGTCGCATCGGTAGAATGTGTTTGAGAGGATTGATCCAAAACCCAAACATTGAAATTGTAGCAATCAACGATTTGACGGATGTAGCCACGTTGGCACATTTGCTCAAGTACGATAGCGTTCACGGCAGATTTCAAGGCACTGTTGCCGCTGGTGATGGCGCTTTGATTGTAAATGGAAAATCTATCAAAGTTTACGCGCAAAAAGATCCCGCAGCACTTCCATGGGGTGATTTGAATATAGACGTAGTAGTTGAATCGACTGGTATTTTTACGGATAAAGAAGGCGCTGGTAAACACATTGCTGCCGGTGCTAAAAAGGTTGTGATCAGCGCTCCGGCGACAGGAGGTGTGAAAACAATCGTTCTTGGTGTAAACGAAGATATGATTGTAGAGTCAGACACCATTCTTTCGAATGCAAGCTGTACCACCAACTGCTTGGCTCCAATGGCGAAGGTTCTAAACGATAAATTCGGTATTGAAAAGGGCTATATTACCACTGTTCACGCTTACACTGCTGACCAACGCTTGCAAGACGCTCCGCACAAAGACTTGCGCAGAGCGCGTGCCGCTGCTTTGAGCATGGTTCCAACCTCAACTGGCGCCGCAAAAGCAGTAGGAGAGGTGTTGCCAACACTTAAAGGCAAGTTGGACGGCGTCGCTGTGCGCGTACCAACCCCTGATGGTTCATTGACCGACCTCGTAGCCATCTTGAGTAGAGAAGTGACAAAAGAAGAGGTTAATGCTGCAATCAAAGAAGCTGCAGAAACCACCATGAAGGGAATTATTGAGTATTGCACAGACCCAATCGTGTCGATTGATATTGTAGGTAATCTACACTCTTGTATATTTGATGCTGCTTTGACTTCAGTAAACGGCAATCTCGTGAAAGTGATGGGCTGGTACGACAATGAAGCAGGGTACTCACAACGTGTATGTGACCTCGTTGCTAGATTATAATTTGACCACTTAACCAAACCAACCACTAACCAATGATCTTAATTGCCGACAGCGGATCCACTAAATGCGATTGGGCCCTGATAGACGACAAAGGAGCACGTCTTGGTGACTTTCAAACTATGGGGTTGAACCCATACTTTCATAATCCTGATGTGATCGAAGAAGCGCTCAAGGCCAATAGCGAACTTTACAATATTGGACCTGACGTAAAAAGCATTTACTTCTACGGAGCTGGTAGCTCTACGGATGAAATGTGCGCAATCATGCGAACAGGATTGGAAAGAGTTTTTAAAAATGCTGATATACTCGTGGATCACGACCTTTTGGGCTCAGCGATGAGCACTTACGACGGTGAGCCTTGTATAGCTTGTATTCTCGGAACAGGTAGCAATTCATGCTACTTTGACGGAAAAGAAGTTTATGAAGAAGTTCCTTCTTTGGCCTACATTCTAGGTGATGAGGCCAGTGGAAGCTACTTCGGAAAAATTCTTTTGCAAGAGTATTTTTACAAAAAGTTGCCTGCAGACTTAGCAAAAGCCTTCGAGGATTTTCACGCCCCTTCCAAGGACGAAATCATTTCTCGTGTCTATCGTGAACCAAACGCGAATGTCTATCTCGCGAGTTTTATGCAGTTCATCGGTCAACATAGTGATCATCCGCACGTGAAGAATTGGGTAACTAAAGGCATGGTTCATTTTATTGAAATCCATGTGAAATGTTTTGCCAATTGGAATCAGGTTCCCGTTCACTTCGTGGGAAGCATCGGTCATTATTTCAATGATTGTTTGGAAAAAGCGGCAGCACAAACAGGTATCAGATTGGGACGCATTGTGCGCAAGCCAATTGATGGTTTGGTGGATTATCATGTAAGATTTAAACTTCATTTGGCTTAAGCTTATGGCTGTTAAAGCTTGTATTTTTGATATGGACGGTGTCATCGTCGACACCGCTAAATTTCATTTTAAAGCTTGGCAACGCCTTGCTGATTCTCTTGGTATTCCATTTACTGAACACCAAAATGAGCAACTAAAAGGCGTGAGTAGGGTAGATTCTCTCGAAAAAATTCTCTCATGGGGCAATCTCGAGTTGAATAGCCAGAAGAAAATAGAATTGATGGAGCTCAAAAACAAGTGGTACCTTGACTTTGTAGAAGAGGTGACGCCTGCAGATATGCTCCCCGGGACTTTCGGATTCTTAACGGCTTGCAAGTCGAATGACGTGAAAGTGGCTTTAGGTTCTTCAAGTAAAAATGCAATTTTAATTTTGGAGAAACTCGAAATCATTCATCTTTTCGATAGTATAGTTGATGGAAATAAAATCACGCTTTCAAAGCCCAATCCTGAGGTGTTTTTAAGAGCAGCTAGGGAAATGGATCTCACACCTGCGGATTGTGTCGTTTTTGAAGACGCCATTTCAGGTGTTGAAGCAGCAAAGGCTGGAGGGTTCAGATGCGTAGGTATCGGCGACCCAAGCATCCTTACCCAAGCGGATAGAGTAGTAGATAGCCTTGCTTCTATCCAACTTTCAGAATTGTAAATTAAATAAGGACCTATAAAATTTCGAAAGCCCACAACATCTTGCGATGTGTGGGCTTTCTACTTTAGACCAAAGTAAATTGGTCTCCACCCTATATCCTCTA
>CANGVZ010000149.1 GCA_947457285.1 Flavobacteriales bacterium
CAATCTCTTTTTCGCAGGACACAAGAAAAAGTGAAAGAAGACTAAAAATATATAAAACGTTTTTCATGATTATTTGAATAAGAAGTTATAAGTGATGGAAGGAACCCAACGGAACAATGTGGTTTGGTAGGCCGCAGTGCGACCGGGATCGTCATCATTGTCTCTAAAGTTGATGGTGAAAGCATTCTCTCTTCCATATACATTGTAGATGGAGAAGTTCCAGTTGCTTTCAAATTTCTCTTTCTTTTTGTTGTAAAGTGTGGCGCTGAAATCCAAGCGGTGGTAGGCAGGCATGCGATAACCATTTCTTTCGGTGTACACCAAATATGTTTCACCATCCACTTCATATTTTCCACTTGGGAATGTCACGGCATTGCCGGTATAATAAACCCATGAAGAAGAGAGCGACCAACGATCATTGATATCATAAACACCTACAATAGAAAGTTCGTGTGTGCGATCTTGACGCGATGCGTACCAATCGTTATTGTTGATGCCGTCAATCTGCCGTTCGGTGCGGCTTAGCGTATAACCAACCCAACCGCTGAACTTACCTTTCTTCTTTTTAATTAATAATTCAATACCATAAGCGCGACCGTCGCCATAGAGCAATTCGCCCTCTATCAATTCATTTCCTTGGGTGGAAGCGCCATCGCGATAGTCGATTTGATTTTGCATGTCTTTGTAATACACCTCGGCGCTGAATTCAAACATATTGTTTTTGATATTCTTGAAAACACCAAAGCTCACTTGATCTGCGATTTGAGGCTTTACATTTTCGCTGGTAGGAATCCAGAGATCTGTAGGACTTGCTGAAGTCGCATTTGAAATCAAGTGCAAGTATTGAGCATTGCGCGCGTAACCTGCCTTTAAAGAAGTGGACTCATTCATCACATACGACGCGGTGAAGCGCGGTTCTGGGATGATATACGTTTTTACAATTTCATTGTCTGCATATTTGGTAGTATCGAGTACGTTGCCCGCCTGATCGAACTTGTAGTGATCGCCACCGAGGGGAGAAAACGTGCTAAGACGAACACCATAGCTCAAATTCCAGTTCGTACCAATTTTAGTTTCTCCATTTGCGTACACGGCACTTTCAAAAGCATAGCGTTTGCTCAAGTCAGCGCTATCATCCACGCCGCTTGTTTCGCTTGCCGTGATTTCACCAGGAGTAATGGTGTGGTAAATTCCATTTACACCAAATCTGAAATTTGAGTTGGTGCCGGGGAAGAATTGCCATTCTTGTTTTACGTTGTAGTCTTGAATGCGCGAAAGAATATCAATATCCAAGGCGCTACTGGAGATGCCGATTTTATAATTGTAATCACTAAAAATTAATGATGTATTCGAAAACCATTTTTCATTTACGATATGATTCCAACGGGCGGTAACTGTAGTATTACCCCAATCCAAGCCGAATGCATCGGCAACGCCTAGAACATCTTTACCAGAATAAGCGGAAAGGAATACGCGGTTGCGATCGTTGAGTTGATAATTCGCTTTGAAGTTCAAGTCATAGAAGTAAAGCTGACTCTGACGAAGTGTTTCGTCTGGTGAAGCTTTCAAGAAAACATCTGCATACGTTCTTCGTCCGGTAATCAAGAAAGAACCTTTGTCTTTTACGATAGGACCTTCGATGAGCAAGCGTGAAGCGATGACTCCAATACCGCCGCCGATGCGGTAGTCCTTGTTGTTACCCTCGTTCATGCGAATATCGAGCACCGAAGAAGCGCGGCCGCCGAATTGAGCGGGCGCAGAACCTTTGTACAACGTCGCATCTTTGATTGCATCGCTATTGAACGTGGAGAAAAATCCGAGCAAGTGGCTTGCGTTGTAAACGGGAGCCTCATCGAGGAGAATCAAATTTTGATCTGCCTGGCCTCCTCGGACGAAGAAACCAGCATTTCCCTCACCTGCACTTTTCACACCAGGTAATAGCTGAATAGACTTTAATAAATCGCGTTCGCCGAAAAGTACAGGTAGTTTATTAATCTCCTTCATATCTACTTTTTCCACACCCATTTTAGCATCTGTGACGTTTTGATTTTCTGCTTCCGCAGTAATCTCGACCGCCTTCAATACGCTGCCTTCGTCAGCCAAAGCGATATTGATGCGGCGGTTTTCGGTCAATTCAACTTTGCGTTGGATGGTTTGAAAGCCGAGATACTTCACGATGAGTGTGTAGTTTCCTTTTGGAAGTGTCAATGAATAGAAACCGTATTCGTTAGAAACGGCGCCTTTTCCGGGCAGTTCGGACACCGCAACGACAGCGCCGATGAGCGTTTCACCGCTAAGAGAATCGCTTACCGTACCACTGATGGTAAACTTATCTTGCGCCGAAGCACTTATTGTAAAAAATACAAAAAGTAAAGGGATAAATAGTGATTTGAGTCGCATAATAATTAATTCGCTGCAAAGGTGACGCATGCTAAGGCGATTAGTTACATTATTGATACGAAATGCCCAATAAAATTGACCAATGGTAATTATCAAGGGGCGAATGGCATCCGTCCTAACCTACTTAAAAACAGCAATGCGATATCTTAACGTGAACATTACATATCGACTAATAAGATTGCTATTCGTCTCGTTGAGCGAATTGATTTCGACAAATCGAGTTACACCCGTATTTCTATCCAAAAAGTCGAAACCTTCTAGCTCTAGTGTCCATTTGTTCCACTTTTTCAATTGATAAGCCACCGAACCGGAAAGTATGGGGATGATTTGCTTTCCACCGATATCAGTGGCGGCGTAATTGTTTACGGTTCCCTTTAATTTAAATGTAAGTTGCTTATTGGGATACCATTCAGAATATGCGAAATATGATAAGTTCGTGAAATCATTTGAGCCATTGCTATTACTCAACACTGTTCGACCCAATTCAAACTTACCTCCCACGCCCACATCCCATTTTTCTTTGTTTCTATTATCCAACTTCGCTTCAAAAGAATGACTCCACGTACTGGACTTTACGTCAAGGCCATTGATAGGAGTAATAGATGATAACCATGCGGGGCTATAGCTCAGAGAAATGTTTGATTTAATAGCCCGCAATGGACGGTTGAATTCTGCAGAAGAACTTAGTGAATTGTCGTATTCCACATTTTGATATTCCCAAAGTTGCGTTCCATCCGCACGGATGGTGCGTGCCCAAACGATTTTATCTCGAGTATATTGATTATTCACCGACAAGAATACTCCGGTAAAGGAGAACTGATCATAAAAAAACCATTGTCCAAAAACAGAATGCTTGTCTTCTGGACGCAAAGCAGCATTGCCTTTAAATGACTGTTGGGGATTGGTAGCATTCACGTATTCTACTAACTGCTCAGAGGTTGGCAAATCAATAGATCTCGAATAATTTAAATTCACAGATTTTCCCGTGGCATAATCTGATCGCCAAGACACGTTTGGCAAAAATGCAAGCTGCGCCTCGTAATCATTCCAGTGATAAAGTGTTGGTTGAATCGAAACCCTGAATTGACTTTTGGCCTTTACACGATTAAACGCAAGGTCTAAATTTCCCCATTGAGCATTTCTATTGGCTACTACATCGACTAAATCCGTATCATCGGAAACGGGAGATTGGGTGCGATTAGTTGATCCTTGATTCCACTTGCCCTGCGCACCGATCGAAAAATCCCACGCCTTTGTAATTGATTTTCTCAAAGTCATACTTGCCGCCCAAGTCATATCCTTATTTGTATTATCCAAGACTTGATTTGAAATGGTAGAAGTATTATTATTAAATGAAAAAACATCATTAGCAAAGTCTCGATTATCAACCGTTTTAGAATAAGAAGTACCAACGCTGGCCTCGAGAAGAGACCAAAATCCAAGTAACCGCCGCATATAAGTTGCATCGCTTTTAATCGATTGTTGCAATTGATCGCGTGTGTTCAGTGCACTCAAACGCTGCAGGGGTGTTACAAATTCAGTAGTTGTTTCTTCTTGTGATCTTGCATCCAAAAACTTCTGACCAACGTTTGCGTTCAAAGTAATGCTTGATAAAGTATCCAATCGCCATTTTGTATTCAAGCGAATTGCATGATTTTGATTTTCGCGTTGCTCATTATCAAACCCATACTGATTGAATTCTCCATTTTGAAGAATGTTTCGCGTTGTAAACGTTTCGTTAAGTAACCTATCCACTCCGCTGCCGAGATAGTTGATAGAGAAGCGGTGGAATTTATCTTTTTGATAGGTATAGTTCACCCCACCTGCTAGCGACGCATTATCACCGTAGATGGGTTGACCAAAATTTACGGGAATATCATCTCCATCAAGGGTAATTTGCCCAGAACCTAAAGCGGCAAGACCTCCATTGAAATCGATGTAGTCTTTCACACCAAAACCGAAGTCATTGACATCATTTCCCATTCCCAAAATAGAAAATTGATGATTGCCTGCAAAGCGCAGCGCCTTTACACCAAACTTATAATGGTCATCTGTACCGCCGCCTGCATATACCTCTCCGATCCATGAGTTCTTGCGATCATCCTTTAAGGAAAGATTGATAGTCTGTTCGCGTGTGCCATCATCATATCCCGTCATTTCATTCAAATCGCCCTTTCCCTCAAAAACTTGGACCTTCTTGATGGCGTCAGCAGGAATATTCTTGGTCGCTACCGTTGGATCACTGCTAAAAAATTCCTTACCATCAACGAGAACCTTTTCAACCGACTTACCATTTACCTTAATGTTGCCTTGATCATCGACCTCAACACCCGGTAGTTTTTTCAATAATTCTTCAACATTGGCATTAGCGGATGTTCTAAAGGCAGCGCTATTATATTCCAGCGTATCACCATTTAATTTGATCGGAATACGTTCCGCCTCTACACTGACCCCGTCTAGCATTTTCGCTGCTATTTCCAATTGAATATTCAATGGAAAAATGGATGAGTCACTGACAACCATTTTTTGATAATATGTTTCAAAACCCGTCAGCGCAGCCTGCAATAAATAAGAGTCGTCGGCCACGTTTCTGATTAGGAAGTAACCATTGACATCGCTCATTCCGAAATACCGGAACGTACTATCAGCAGTGTCCAATAGGCTAATGGTAGCAAAAGGCAATGGCTCTTTATTCTTATCCTGAATAACGCCAGCCACATTGGTCTGAGCGTATGATGAAATGCTAAAGAAAATAGAAATGAAGAATAATATACCTCTCATATTAGTCCATTTTTATAATCACACCGCCATCTCTGCCAGAAAACTGCTGTTCCATTTCCTTGGTTTTTTCTTCCACCATTTTATCAAATTGATCTTTGGTTACCTTCTTTCCCTTTGACGGAGCTTTTACCTTCGAACCATCCTTTTCATTCAATTCAATTTTTATAGCCGTAATCGTTCTTTGATCGTTGGTGTATTGTACCTCCAAGATTAAACCTGGCAGACTATGCAAACCTGCTGGACCGATCTCCGCCTTGATGGAAGGAGCAAACCAAGCTGTTACATTTTCACCATCCACTACAGCCGTTGCTTCAAGTACCTCGTAACCCAATATCGTTTTCTTATTGCCCGTCATCTTCCAAATAATTGGTGTGACTTTACCCTCAATTAAAAACATCTTTCCCATAAAATCTCTCTGTTCGATTACTGATTGTTTGTCGAGATCAGTATATTGATAATTTTCTGGAGCTCCACCTAAATCAATAAAGACAGCGCCACCCTCTGCCTCATTTTTCTTCTTTTGTTCGGCTTGTTGTTCTTCCATCTTCACCACGTCGGTGCCATAAATTCCTTTTGATCCTTGAACATAAAGTTGATTGTATAAATCCAGTTTATCAGGCAACAGACCTTTCAAATCAAGTGAAATGGATGAATCCAGATTAAAACGATTGTTGAGACTGATTGATTCCATGTAATCCACACGGATAGTTGACGACTGTTGACCGAAGAGTGAACCATTCACGAGTACAAAAAATAATATGACTAACTTTTTCATGATACATTAATTTTTGTACAAAAGAATAGGCATAGG
>CANGVZ010000150.1 GCA_947457285.1 Flavobacteriales bacterium
GTAGTCGTTGGCGTGTATGAAAATAAATAGTCCTCGCCTCCAAGATAGAGGGAGGTACAGCCGTTGCCACTTATCACGCTATTGCAAGCTCCGCAGGTAGTGTAACTTCCAGAAAATGGCAAGCTCGTAATAGGTGTCGCCGTTGTGCAATTGGAGCAGGGCGGAGGTGGCGCGCAAGTGGCCAGTGTCACCGTAATCGATCCGTTCACATTGTCGGTCACCGCACAGTTGAATCGATTGAGCTGAATATTGTAAGTGCCGTTGGCTGGGCAAACAAAACTGATAGACGCCGCAGCGCCCAAACATGCAGGGCCATTATCATCATTATACGCCACCGACGTGCCCGCCGCGTTAAAGACAGTCAACTGAGTGTCAAAGCCAGAGCCACAATTAGAAATCGTATACGTACATCCCTGTACCATTCCCGTTACCACGAAATTTCTTCTACCACCATCATTGAGAGGTGGTGTGCACGACACCGAAGCGCCCACAACCGTTGGTGCAGGAGACGTACACGCTGTAGCACCTACAAACTGTGCACACTGACCTTGTGCGTCTGTTCTAAAGAAAATTAGAAACAACACAATTGCCACCGCAGATATGAGTTCACGCAACTTCATATCTCATTTATCCAATAAGTTGTTGATGGGATTTGGTAAAGGTCATCCATAGGTGAACACACAACGGCCTACCTTTTTCAGGAGCCGCATTCGTTTTGTTTAGGTCTAGTAGGTTTATTAACTATTCAAAAATAGGTACTTTTTAACATATTAACAAATTTTTCGACCACGTATCTTCGCGGCCTATGTCCTCCGATCTGCAGCTTAAATCCAATTACTCACAAATTCTAAAATTAGCGCTTCCAATTTGTGCTTCATTATTGGTGCCTCAGATCAATTTCATCACGAACTTGATCTTCCTTGGAGGCCTAGGGGAACAGGTCTTAGCCATTGCCGGCATCACGGGCGTCTATTATCTCATCTTCTCCGTAATTGGCCACGGACTCAACTCTGGTCTTCAAACCCTCATTTCGAGAAGAGCAGGTGAAAATGATCCAGAAAAAATTGGTGTACTGTTTCAACAAGGCGTTTTGATTGCCCTTGCTATCAGTGCCATAGCAATTCTCTTCACTCTTTTGGTGAGCCCCAGCATTTTCGGCTTACTGATGGTCGACGCAGAACGTCTGGAAATGACCAATAACTTCTTAGCGGTACGTGTATGGGGCCTCCCATTTCTTCTTCTCTATCAATTGCGAAATGCCCTGCTCGTTGGAATCAACAAATCCAACCTTCTCATTGCAGGCACAGCGGTGGAAACAGTGGTCAATATCATCTTCGACTATGGCTTTATCTACGGCAATCTGGGTATGCCCAATCTAGGCTATATGGGTGCGGCTTATGCTTCAATCATTGCTGAGTTTTCCGGACTTGTAGTCATTATGCTTTTGATCAATACTCCAAGCATCAAAAACAAAGTAAACCTCTCGCTCACTTGGGTTCCAAATAAGGAAATTATTATTCAAATACTTTCCGTTTCCGCTCCCCTCATTTTGCAATTCATCATCAGTGTTGTTGCGTGGGAGTTTTTCTATTTATCCATGGAACATTATGGCAAGCGTGAACTAGCAATCAGTTCACTGATGCGCACCATCTTTGGTTTCTTTGGCTGCTTTACTTGGGCATTCGCTTCTGCGGCCACAGCTATGATTTCCAACGTAATCGGTCAAGGAAAAAAAGAAGAGGTCATTCCACTTACATGGAAAATCACAAAACTCTCTTTGGCATTCGCCTTCATCATGTTTGTGTTGCTGAATATTTTTCCCCAGACATTCTTCGCCATTTTTGGCCAAGACAGCTCCTTTCTTGAAGAGGCAATTCCTGTGGTGCGGATGGTGAGCTCAGCACTGCTATTTATGGCTGTCGGCGGGATTTGGGTCAATGCTGTAGTGGGTACAGCAAACACACGAATAACACTTCTTTCAGAGGGTATCGCAATCATATTCTACTGCACCTTTGTATTTCTCGCTGCAGAAGTATATCACCTGCCCGTTTACATCGTGTGGATGAGTGAGTGGGTGTATTGGTCCTCACTGTTTCTGGTGAGTTTCATTTATTTGAAAAAAGGAAATTGGAGAAAAAAACATATTTGATCCTAACGCTTAATCACGGCGTTGCGATCTATTAACTCCTTCATCTTCTCCTGCGTTACAGAAATTTGTTCCTTGTCTTCCATCACCAAAAAACCCCCATCGGTTTTCACCAGTTCTCGTACGAAAGCAATATTCACGATATACGATTTATGCGTGCGCATAAAGCGTTCGTCTTCACATAGCACATCTTCAAAATTCTTGAGCGTACGACTAGCCACAATGCGCTCTCCATCCATCATCGCTATTTCGGTGTATGAACTATCCGCTTTGATATACATGATGCTATCAACGGGTAAAAACTTAAAGCCCGTGCCTATCGGAACAGCAATACTTCTCGGTGCTGTTGGTTGCAACATTTCTTTCAAATGTTCATACTGTTGTCGTTGCCCACGACGCTCTCGATTAAAGCGTTTCACCGCTTCTTCCAAATCCTGTGGCGATATTGGTTTTAACAAATAATCCAATGCGGAAAGTTTAAATGCTTTCACCGCGTATTGATGATACGCTGTCGTGAAAACAACAGAAAAATTTATTTCTTCTTCATCAAAAAACTCAAGGAGTTCTAAACCGCTGTGACCAGGCATTTCTATATCAAGAAAAATTAAATCTGGTTTCAATTTTCTAATCGCCTTCACTCCATTGGGCAAGTCTCCGCTTTCGCCCACAACTTCGACTTCTGGACAAAATGTATTGAGCATGCCTCGCAATAAAATACGAGCATGATTCTCATCGTCTACTATGATCGCCTTTATTTTTTCCATGCATCTAAATTAGGGGAATTCTTATAATAACCAACGTTCCTATTCCTTCGCCTGATGGTGCAACTTTATCCACAAACTCAACACCCACATTGCCATGCTTTCGGTTTAATAATTCCAATCTTCGTGAGTTTGCTTCCGTTGCAAAACTTTGATGGCCTTTATTCTTAATGCGATTCAACTCTCGCGAACGCGCGCGACCAATACCATTGTCTTCAATTTCAATACGAATGTTTTGCTTCTCCTTATTAAATCGAATGACCAATTGCTTATCTTCTTTTTTATGCAACAACCCATGCTTAATAGCATTTTCAACATAAGGCTGAACAATCATACTCGGCAGTCTCGACATTTCTACATCCAACTCAGAATCCACCTCCAGCTTGTAATTCAAATCATAGTTGAATCGTGCAGACTCAATTTCCAAATACAAATTAAGTGCTTGTAACTCCTCCGAAACGCTGACAGTCTCCTTCTCGCTCATCTCAAGAATCATGCGTGTCAACTGCGAAAACTTTGACAAGAAAATACCCGCATTCCTTTTGTCATCAGTGAATATAAATGACTGAATAGTGTTTAGCGCATTGTAAAAAAAGTGCGGATTCATTTGAGATTTAATGCTCTGTAACATGGCTGTTTGAAGATCTTTTTCCAAAGAAACCTTTTCAAGTAGCAACCTATTTTGAGTTTTTAATAAGCGTGTTTGATAGCGATAGTAAATAAATCCGCCAGCAACTACAAATAAACCAACTCCTATATAGAACCAATAACTTTCCCAAAAAGGTCTTCGCACAATAAACACCGGCGCACTAAAAATTTCGCCGTTTTCTCCAACTCGAAAACTTACACCATAATAGCCAGGCCTCAAAGCATCGAGCTTCAGTGATCTTGCCCCATCCGCTATCCTATTCCAATCATTTCCATTCAATGAGTAATACACGGGCAACTTCTGAGACGCAGGATAACTCGCGATAGAAAACTCAAACGTCACTTCATTCTGCTCATGTGTCAATTGGGTCAACTCCGGTCCCTTGAGTTCTTGTCCCCGAATGAACATTCGGTCCAGATAAAACTTGGGTTCTATATCTCTCACACTTTTATACTCTGGCACTATTATAACACCCGTCTCCGTAGCGATATAGAACTTGTCATCATTTTTGACAAAATCATAAATTTCGTCTTTTCCAGAAATAGAAAAAATAAATATTATCTGATACTTATCTCCTTTTTTCTCAAAACTTGCTAGCTGATGATCAGATGCAACATAAATTTTACCATTAATCACTTTAATGTGTTTCCACTCTTCTCCCTCCAGAGATCTCAACTCTTCATAAGTCTTTAAATCTCGAACAGAAAAATGTTCAACCTTTCCCGTTGAAGTAAGCGCAAAAATGTCATCTCCAAGTTTTTCAATCCTGGTGTAATTAATACTTTTTCCATCCCGTTTTATTTCTTCTAGACCAAGTAAGGTTTGTCTAAAAAAACCTTGATTGGAACTAAAATAAACCGCGTCGTTCTTCGCGTCGTATGCCACAGATTTTCCCCGTCCGCCTAAGATCGTAGAACCATTAACGCTCTTGCTGTATTGATTTTTTTTATAAAACGAATCCCATTTGCTCTCGCCCTTGTACCAAGGCAATTCAAAAAATCCCACATTACCACTTGCAGCTACGATCAAATATTTTCCATCTAATGCTTGTGCATCTTTGATTGAGCCAATATTTTGAAATATGAGCTTCTTATTTTTATCAAAAATCAAAAATTCATTTGACGTTGCATACAACTGATTTCCGCCTGCATCTGGTTCGAGATAGAATATGCCGTGATTTCCTTTGGAAGTATAAAAAGGCTCGCTCAAAGCACTGCCAATCACTTCGATAAGCTTTCCATTTTTAGTGCCCACCACAACTTTATTGTCGAGTACCGCCAATCGATTCGGACGATCGGCGCCCATTGACAATAGTGTATGGTCAAAATTTCGAATTACTTGAGCCCCTTCTGTCACCGTTCCTACCCAATATCCACCATTGCGATCTTTCATCACACTGCTTACGCTTATGTCTTTGAAAAAGGGACCGCCCCCAACCATTCTACCCATTTTATCATAAATAAACAGGCCGTTGCTACAGCAAAACCAAAACATCTTATCTATGAAAATCACATTTTGTATAAAGCTCAACTCTGGAGTTGAAAATACTGGGGTCGTCTTTTTGTGGTCATATAAAAAGAGCTTCTGCTGAGAATTGTCTTTGCCTGTGAAATACACCAATTCTCCATCCATGGCGGTAAGAATGGGAGTCATACCCTTCATTACTTGTTGCAAAGGCTTTGTCCGAACAGTTCCCTCCGTGCTCACAATCCACTCCTCAGAGCCGAGAATATGAAACTCTCGGTTCGTACTAAATGTCTGAAATGTTTCTGCACCAGATCGCTCGATTGTTTTTAGAATATTCAGTGTTTGTAAATCATAGATTACAACTTCATTTTTATACAAATGAATAATATGATTTGAGTCTAGAAAATAACGGAAAAAACCAATAGGCTTTCGATCATCTAGAAGTATCAGTTTATCGCTTTGAGTATAAAACAGCGAGCCGTCAAATGATTCCATCCAGATTCGACCAAATCTATCTTCTGTGAGGTGTGAACCTATCCGTGAGCGTTCGCCTTCAGCTCCTATTGACTTGTAGGTCTCCCCATCATAGCGCATCAAACCCGAACCCGTGGCCAACCACACAAATCCTCTGGAATCTTCGAGAATGTCATAAACCACGTCTGAGTTTAGGCCGTCGTCACCATCGATTCCTATGGTATAAGGAACCTGACCCTGTGCGTTATAAAACAACACCAAGCCCAGTACCAACATGCATAATCTCTGCCTCATAGAATACAAAAGTCGCAAAACCCGTTGACCTTCCGAGCACCAGTTAGCCAAAATACCTTTTCAGTTAGTGACTTTCACTAACCCAAACTCCCTTTTCACTAACTGGCCCGATATTTAATAAGGTGTCTTTGAATATTTGTATCGGTTTACTGACTTACCTAACCTTCAAGACA
>CANGVZ010000151.1 GCA_947457285.1 Flavobacteriales bacterium
CCTCAATATCCATCAAATGATTTAGAATATTGAACAGTGATTCGCGAGCAAAATCGGTGGTTGGTCTGCCCTTAAAATTTTTGGGAACCTCAATGCTCCTTCCTTTGTATTGACCGCTAATTATGCGCATAGGCAATGAATAAGTGCCGCGTACAACTGATGATCCGATAAAGCGTGCTGCGACTTTAAATCCGAAGGGCGCTCCCAAAATTTCACTTCGCTGATGTAATCCAACAAAAGTGATTGCAATTCAGCGGTTGCTGAAGCACCATACAACGTAATCTGAGCAGCTGACATATGAATTCCAAGACGCATGGAAGCGTTGGCTATATGATACAGCACATCATCATTGCTTTGAATTCCATAATGGTTGGTAAGCTTCATTTCACCATCATGAAAAACAGCAACGAGCATAAAACCCTTTTGAACCAAAATATGAAAGTCATTGCTCGCAACAGAACGCCTCGAAGCCTCTTGCAAGAAAAAGGAAACGGAAGAATAATATTTAATATTCGGAAAGCGCGAAGCAAGGGCTTGCAAGGAAAGCGGTAAATCATAAATAATCGCTACCTGAAGGTCGCTTAGTGCCTGCACCTCAGTGCAGTCGGGATTACGTCCCGTGGCAAAGGCCAGCAACTCCTGTTCCTTACCTTCAATGAGAAAACCCTGCGGAATGAGTGTGAAATCCGGATAGTCAAAAGTGACGCTCACTTTTCGGAAGACTTTTTCTCCCCAATTCTTAAGGATTACAAAATCTACTGATTTCTGTAAATCTCCTTGCGCTTGGTCCTCTGCTTCAAAAAACTCTACCCACAAAACTTCCCCGGCATCGAAGTCATAAACGAGAACCTGCACCATTTCGTCATGAATGTGTATTGCCAAGTGAAGCGAAGACGCCATCGCCAACAATTCTTTGGGCATCATTGCCTTAGCAGCTATGTCAGGATTGAATACACTCATGGGAGTGCGAAACTACGAAAACCCGACGAGAAATAGCTCTTTTTGAGCACGAGTAAAAGCAGTATAAATCCAACGGTTCAGTTCTACCCCATACATTTCTTCTGTCACATAGCCTTGATCCACCAAAACACAGGGCCATTGGCCTCCCTGTGATTTATGACAAGTAATGGCATAGGCAAATTTCACATGAAGCGCATTGTAATAGGGGTCTTCTTGGACAGCTTTCTTGATTTTCCCAATATTTTCTAGGTGCTCGTAGTCCTTTGCAATCAAATTTCCAAGTTCGCGAATCTTCTCATAGGCGAGCCCTGCCGATTCTTCCCAAAGTGTATTTAGGAGCAGTAACACTTCCATTTCTGGTAAATCTGGATAATCTAGCAATCGCACCACAACCTTACAAAACCTGAATTCTCCTCGCTCTTCAAAACTGCGCACACGCTCAATGATCACGATATCGCCGTTGGCGATGAAACCAGCCTTAGACGCCGATTCATCATCCAACCAGAAATAATTATTCTTCAATATCATCATACGATCGCCGGTGCTAATCTCATCCTCATAAAACAGAATCCGTTGACGCATATTCTGATTGTACATATTGGCCCGCTTATTACTACGAGTAATAATAATTGCACCGTCGCGGCCATATCTGCTAATCGCCTCTTCCATGATAGGCTGTAAATCTGATTCCACCTTGGTGACATCCTTAAATCCTTCATAGATCAGTTGCGGATACTCCTTGGATTGGGCGGCGATATAATCGCGCAATCGCGTTGCATTCTCCAAAATTCCAGAACCTTCCTTTTGACGAATCACCTCATTGAGTTCTATTTCAGCAATGTGAAGGGAAAACTCATTGCGTAAATAATCCAATTTCAATGCAGGACTTTGATCGCTTCCGACGGGAGGCAGCTGTGCTCCGTCTCCTATCAAAACCAATCTGCATCCCTCGCCAGAGTATACATGCGAAATCAAATCTTCCAACAAATCACCACTTCCAATATCACCCTGTACAAGGCTAAAACGCTCCGTACCAATCATCGAAGCCTCATCCACAAAAAACACGGTATTCTCCAATTCATTTTCCTTCAACTCAAACCATGAATGTCCTGAGCGGTCTGACTTTCGATAATAAATTTGTTTGTGAATAGTAGAAGCTGGCATCCCCGAATAATTACTCAACACCTTCGCAGCACGGCCTGTTGGTGCAAGCAGCACAACTCTTTTGCCCGAAGATTCAAGTGTTTTCACCATTGCAGACACCGTGGTTGTTTTTCCCGTACCTGCATATCCCTTTATGATAAGCGCACATCGTGGCTTTTCTGAAAACATCATTCTCGTAAAAGCATAGAACAAACGCTTCTGACCATGAGTAGGCTCAAACGCAAAATTGCGTATCAAACTCTCTTCAAACTCTTCTGCTGTTATTTGCTTTTTTGCCTTCGCCATGACGCAAAGGTCGTAATTCAAAGGGGTGAATTATGATATAAGTTATGCGAACTTATTCAACGAATATTCAAGCTTAAACAAATAAATTTGGATAGTCAGTAATGAAATTGCGTACACCTAAACCGAATAAACGCTCGGCTTCCGCTTTTTCATTCACTGTCCAAGCAGATAATTCAAGTCCAAGCTCGAAGCAAGCGTCAATTAAATTTTCATCTATCAATTCATGAGCACTGCCCCAACCTTCCGGAACGAATTTTAGTTCCTCGCAGACTTCCTCTACTTCGACTTCTTTTTTATCATTTAAATAAATCAGCGGCAAATCTACCTGAAGCGCATCCAAGGCCTTGAGAATACGAGCATCAAAACTTTGAATTGCGATAGGCCATTCATGAGGGATGCGATCGAGCGTTTGCATAAAGATTTCAGCATACGATTCGGGATCCGGATGATATTTGTTATCGCCAGATTTATGTGATTTGATTTCAATAGTTAGCTGCGGAAAATTTTCTTCCCATTCGGCACCCAAAACTTTCACCACTTCCAATAAAGAAAGTTTGTGTGACTTAATTTTTTTCTGATTTGGAAATTTTGGGTAGTCTAATTCTCCAAAAGAATATGCAGCGATTTCAGCAGCCTTCATCTTGAAGAGGTTTATGGCCTTTGCCTCCGTCTCCAAAATACTTGAGCCATCTGGTTTCTTGCACAACAGGTGATCCATGTATGGTTCGTGTGATACGATGATTTTCTCATCACTACTTACCACCACATCCAGCTCAATGGCATCCACGCCGAGTTCGAAGGCTTTGCGAAAGGCGCTGAGTGAATTTTCTGGAAATAAACCACGACAGCCTCTGTGACCTTGAAGAAAAATTTCCTGACGTTCCACGATGAAAATTATTTTAAATTTTGGTTTAAGAAAGCTTGTACTTCGCGAATTCCTTTAGGTTTCAAAACTATTTTTCCTGTAGAATCCAATAAGAAAAACGCAGGAGTTTTCGTAACTCGATAATCCTTAGCTGCCTTACTTTCCCATAGTTTCATTCCACAGACGTTGGGGAATGTAAATCCTCTGTCAGCAACCGCAGCCTCCCAAGCACCTTTTACATTATCAACACTTACACCCACGATCTCAAAGCCCTTAGGTTTGAATAAATCATAACACTGTTTGACTTCTGGTGCTTCACCTTTGCAGTGCTCGCACCAACTGCTCCAAAACATTACAAGAGTGTATTTTTTCGAAGCTGCAATCTTCATTAAATCAACGCTCTTACCATCAATGCCTGTCATTTGAATATTTGGCGGCGTGTTGCCTACACTGATCTTCTGGATACTTTCAGCTGTGCTCTTAATGATATTGCTCAAATCAGCATCGCCACAAGCATCGCCATTCACATAATTATCGATGATATAAGTGCAGATATTTTCCATTCCACTCTCATAAAATCCAACGAGCATTTGGTTGAGCATAAATTCCAAAACCACATCATCAGCTTTCGCTTTTTCAGCCACAGTAGCCACGCAATTGATGAAGCCACTTTCAGTACCCTTGCTAAATCCTCGCATAAAATTCTGAATGCGATCCGACATAATGGTGCCGTGAATAAGGCTTTGATCGGTAAAGTCTACGTTGTCCCAATATTTAGCAATCTCGGTCTTTGTTGGCTCTTGTTTCCAGGTGACGAGTTTTGCGAAATGTGTATTGGGATAGGCAGCAATCATATCCGCTTGGAGTTGAGACAGCTCTGCTTCTTTGGTGCTAATTTGCTTTTCATATTCGCCCTTCAATGACGACTTTGCCATTGCAATACGGGCGTCTTTTATTGCTTTGAGAATAGCCGTTTCCTTTGGCAGGTAAGCAAACCAGCCTTCATTTTCTTTGGAATTGACAGCATAAGCAGAGCCTTCTACTCGACCTGAGCGAATGCCTATTTCACTTACCGCCTCGGAAGGATTGAGGATAATGGAGGTAAAATTATTCTCAGCCAACCCGAGCATATAAATTCCCTGAACGCGCTCTTTCGATCCAAACGACCAACTCCCGCCGCTGACAGTGGCGCTATCGATAAGCGTATTTGTTTTACCGTATGTGGCCCATAAATAAACTTTCTTAGCATTTGGAAACGTGATGGTCCCTTTTAATTCGACAGGACCCTTTTTCGCGCCTTTATTGGCATCTGTAACACCATTGGTATAGACTAACGCAGCAGGACTTCCTGACTTGTTGTCTAGTTTTTTATCGGTATTGTCGCCGCAAGAAGATAGTGCAATAACTGAGGTTAATAAAAGAGTTGCTATTCCCATGTGGTTCATGTCGCTATTTTATATTCTGCAAACCTAATGAATTCAGCGACAGCGCGCCACACCATTTTTCATACCGAAATCTTAAAATTGGCTACTTTTGCGACAAAATGGAAATACTCGTAATATTTATTCTCATTCTGATCAACGGAATATTCTCAATGAGTGAGATTGCCATCGTGTCTTCTCGCAAGGCGAGGCTTGAAATAGCTGCGAAAAGAGGTGATAAAAGGGCACAGGCAGCCCTAGAAACAGCAAACGCCCCCAACCGCTTTCTATCGACTGTTCAAATTGGAATTACCCTTATTGGAATTTTAACTGGGGTCTTCAGTGGTGAAAACATCACAAACGACATTCGGTCCTTCTTTGAAAGCAAACCCGCTTTTGCTCCATACGCACAAACGCTCGCTGTGCTCATCGTAGTGGTTAGCATCACGTTTTTCTCACTGGTTTTTGGCGAATTAGTTCCCAAGCGCATAGGGCTCACAAATCCTGAAGGTATTGCTAAAGCTGTAGCGGTTCCAATGAAATGGCTTTCTGCTGTGACATCCCCATTTGTATGGCTGCTTACAATCACATCTGATTTTTTATTGAAGATTTTTAAAATAAAACCTTCTACAGATTCAAAAATTACCGAAGAAGAAATCAAGGCAATTATTCAAGAAGGGAAAGATGGGGGCGAAATTGAAGAGATAGAACAGGACATTGTTGAGAGAGTCTTCACTCTCGGTGATCGCAATGTTTCATCACTTATGACCCATCGCAACGACTTGGTCTACTTGCACCTTGGCATGTCCCCTGAAATTATCAAGTCGACCATCGTTACAGAGTTGCATTCTTCGTATCCGGTGCTGGATGCAGAGGAAGACCAATTGCTGGGAATTGTAAGACTCAAAGATTTGTTTCAGCAAATTAATGATAACGGCCTCGACTTACAGTCTATTATTAAAGAACCGCAATACTTACCCGAGAATTTGGGTGCCTACGATTCGCTCAAAGTGTTCAAAGCTTCCGGAATCCATTGTGGCTTAATCATGGACGAGTTTGGTCAATTGCAAGGTCTCGTCACCATGAACGACCTCTTAGAGGCGCTCGTTGGAGACGCTGCAGATTTTTACAAGGATGAATTCTCATTTGTCGAAAGAGAAGACGGATCTTGGTTAGTAGATGGGCAATATCCACTCGCCGATTTTCTTACCCGATTTGATCTGGAAG
>CANGVZ010000152.1 GCA_947457285.1 Flavobacteriales bacterium
AAAAAGAAAAGTGAGCTGCATCCTCCGCTGAGATACCTCACCACAAAGCAGGAATTCGAGAACATTACTAAAGCAAGAAATCCCAAAGAAAAAGTTGACTTGTTCTGGATTGAATGTGGCGGTAGTAAAGATCGGGCACGAGCTCTGATTGCTGAATATTATGATCGGGTTCAAATCGCCAATACGCATTTCAACTCATATACCGAAGGTTGGAGAACCGATAGAGGAATGATTTATTTGGTATTTGGTGAACCCACCAAAATCACCAGTACAGTGAATCAACAGACGTGGGTTTATGGCGATGACAGCAATGGCACGGGATTAAAATTTGTGTTTACCAAATCAGAAAGCGTTTGGAGTGATAATGTGTATATTCTTAGGAGAGATCCAATGTTTAAAACACACTGGGAACGAATGGTAACAGCCTGGCGCAATGGAAGAATTTACATCAATTAAGGAAAAATTGAATTCAAAAAACCACTATAAGCCGCGTCCAGCGACGCCTGCTCGAAATAATATGATCATAGGCTTCAGAGCGATTGAAGAAGCTATTGCCTCCGGTAAGGAGTTCGATAAAATCCTCATTCAAAAAGGACTGAAAGGAGACTTGTTCACTCATGTGAGAAAACTCCTTTCTGATCATCAAATACCAACCCAGCAGGTACCTCAAGAAAAACTTGATCAACTGACGCGGTCCAACCATCAGGGCATCATAGGCTTTACGTCTCCGATTTCATTTGGTAATATCGAAGAAATCATTGCTCAGACCTACGAAAAGGGCCTTACACCAAAGCTTCTTTACCTCGATGGTGTAACAGATGTAAGAAATTTCGGAGCCATTTGTAGAACCGCTGAGTGTCAAGGATTTCAGGCAGTGATTGTGCCTGAAAAAGGATCTGCTCAAATCAATGAAGACGCTGTGAAAACCTCTGCAGGTGCTCTCTTTCACATTCCGGTATGTCGCGTAAAATCAGCGATTACCGTTATAAACATCCTACAGTCGTCAGGAATTAAGTTGGTTGGCTGCACGGAAAAAACCGATACTCTCATTCAAGACGTAGATATGACTGGGCCCCTTTGCATCATTATGGGCGCCGAAGACACTGGAATCTCTGATGAATTTATCAGAAAAGCTGATGCATTGGGTAAAATCGCGATGTATGGGCAAACTTCTTCACTCAATGTATCCGTCGCTGCCGGAATAATTATGTTTGAGCTAAATCGACAAAGGCTATAAACGCCAGATTCCTTTCTTTAATATTGTTTTAAAGTCACTTAGACATGTGACAATATTTTTGAAACTTCGGAGCAATTTACCGATATTTGCACGGATGCGTGGCCTTGTCGCGCACCCACCTAAACAAATTTTAATGACCAACACTATGCAAAAGACGTTAGCTCTTGTGGCTTTTGTGTGTTTTTTTGTATCTACAACACCATCTAACGCTCAATCTACCCCAAACCAAGACGGGATCATCTACATTGACTGTAGCAATCTGAATACTGACATTTACGGCAAACTCTTCAAAGAGTTTCAAAACAACAGTCAATTCGAACTAGGAGAAGCTTGTGTGCCTGCGAAAGTGATTTCGTTAAAAATCAAGGACAAGTCTTTAACCGATGCCAAAGCTTTTGAAGCATTTCAATCGAAAACCTCAAATTTCGGACTTGGTAATTTAAAACATTTACCAGACTTCAATGACGAGAGATTTATGTCTCGTTGTCAAGCTGCGCGCTACGGCCGCAACTAATTCATTGCAATTTATAATATCACAATAAACCTTTTGGTATGAAAAGAACACTACGATTTAGATTAGTGTTGTTCGTTACACTTCTGAGCGTCCTGCTCGGCAAAAATGTTCTCGCGCAGCAAGTCCCAGGTACTTTGAGCGTGAATACTACAATGCCTATTCAAGAAATGGTTCAGAACCTCGTTGGACCAGGCGTTCAGATTTCCAACGTTCAAGTCACCGCAGCCAATGGCGCGTATGGTTACTATAACATCACAGGAACGGAAATTGGAACCTCCGAAGGTATCATTCTTTCGACTGGTAAAGCAATCAATGCCATTGGTCCAAACGACGAAACAGGTTTGCCTCAACTGGGCCCTGCTCCGACATTCACGTGTTTGAATTGTTCCAATTACGATAATAATGCTCCAGGTAGCCTTTTGCTCAACCAGGCCCAAACACGCAATACTTTTGATGCTGCTCAAGTAGAGTTTGACATCGTACCACAAGGTGATTCGCTCAGATTCAGATATACCTTCGCTTCTGAAGAATATAACGAGTGGGTTGGATCTCCCTTTAACGACGTGTTCGGATTTTACATCTCAGGTCCAAATATCGGTACTGATGTAAATATCGCACTCGTGCCTAATACGAGCACAGTGGTTGCAATCAATACTGTAAACGCCAACACAAACTCTCAATATTGGGTAAACAATATCAATCCTCCAGGGCAGGGATTCCAGTTTGATGGTTTTACAATAGATCTCGTTGCTGCAGTTGGAAATCTCATCCCCTGTGAAACCTATCATTTGACGCTCGTAATTGCGGATGGAAGTGATAGAATTTATGACTCTAATGTTTTGATTTCTCAAATCGAGTCCAACCCAGTTGTAGTAGCTACAACTACTGCTGGTGGCGTTGAATACATGATTGAAGGTTGTAACAGTGGTATCGTTACGTTCACAAGAAATGAAGCAACTCCATTTCCTCAAAACGTAACCTATTATATCGGCGGAAACGCTATTAATGGTGTGGACTACACTCTTCTCGGCAATGGTGTTCCTGGTGAACCTATCAGTATTGTTATCCCAGCAAATCAAACCAGTGTTTCTATTCCGATTGATGCTTTTGCTGATGAAATTGTTGAAGGCTCCGAATTCTTGACGATTTATCTGGCTAATCCACTTTGTTCGTCTCCTGAGTTTTTAGATAGCACCAATTTCTTTATCGAAGACTTCTTAGAAGTAGATATACAGCCTGACAATGCTATTATATGTAACGGTCAATGTGTAGAACTCACCGGTAATGCTGTGGTTGAAGGAAGCTCATCCTTTGTTTGGTCTCCACTGGACAATTTACAAAATCCAACAACCCTCACTCCTACTGCATGTCCAAACACCACTACCACTTATACCCTGACTTCTCAAGTTGCGAATTGTATTTCATCTGATGAGATTACAATTGGTGTTTCATTTATCAGTCTTGGTATCGATAGCGATCCTGTTACATGTCCAAACGGTGGCAATGGATCTATCGATTTGACGGTTTTAAATGCTAATCCTCCAAATACTTATTCATGGACAGGTCCGGCGGGTTTCACCTCAAATATCGAAGACCCGCAAAATCTTGAAGATGGTGAATATTGTGTTGAAGTGGAAGACGCTTCAGGTTGCGTAGCTTCAGGTTGTGTAACCATATTTGAATTTAATGTTCTCACCATTACCGATGTCGACATCCTTTTGAATGGATGTTTCCCAATCTCTTGTTTTGGTGAATGTGATGGCGCAGTAAACGTGAGCGTTTCAGGCGGTGTTGCCCCTCTGACATTCCAATGGTTGGATGCTGGCAATAACGTCATTTTGAATACCCAGAATGCCACCGGACTCTGCGCAGGTACTTATACTTTCAGAGTAACAGACGCAGCAGGATGTACATTGGAAAACATCGTTGTCATTACACAACCTGAAGAATTGTTCGTAAACCTCATCGGTACTGTCGACGTTCTGTGTGATGGAACATCCACAGGTTCAATCACTGTGGATGCAACAGGAGGCTGTTCACCTTATTTCTACCAGTGGGCTGGTTTCCCTGCAAATCAAACTCCAGTCTTGGCAAATATTCCAACAGGAAATTACCAGGTAAGTGTTACTGATATCAATGGTTGTTCGAGTGGAAACACTTTGGATATCGTTGTTAATCCTCCAATCGACCCTCTCCAGGTGGTATTGGATAACGTATCAATTTATCCAGGTGGTTTCAATACAAGTTGCCCAGGATCTACAGATGGCGCTATCAACGTAACAGCGAGCAACGGCACAACTCCTTATACATTTGAATGGACCAATAGCGCTGGTCAAGTGATTGCTACCACTGAAGACATCAGTGGTCTTGCTTGCGGTGTCTACACCTTCACCGCAACTGATGCTAACGGATGTGAAGAATCTATTACAGTTGATGTAACATGTGTTCCTCAGATTCAAATTTCATTCGCTACGGTATCTAACCCATGTGGCGATGAAAATGCTGGATTAGGAGAAATTCAAATTAACTCTACCACTGGTGGTCACGGTGGTCCTTATACCTACGTCTACAATGGTCCAAGTTGCGCTCCTTGCAACACTGAAGATTTGGTAGGTATAAATAGTGGTGCATACACTTTAATTGTAACCGATGCACTCGGATGCAGCCGCGAATTCACCATCAACGTTGGAACTGAAGATTTCTCTTTAAGTTCTACAGTCGTTGACGCTACGTGCGGAAATGCCTGCGATGGTAGTATCAACGTCACAATGACTCCTGTGGCTTCTTACACTTACGTATGGACCAATTCAGAAGGTGAAATCATTTCAAATCTTGAAGATGTTTCAAACTTGTGCGCAGGAGAATACTTCCTACAGGTGACCTCAGCAACAGGTTGTGAAGGATTCTACAACTTCGTGATTACCGAACCTGATCCAATTGTGATAAGTGTTGCCAATGTTGTGAACCCTGCTTGTTTCGGTCAAAACAATGGTAGTATCGATATCGAGGTTGCTGGCGGAACAGGTCCTTATACCTACCAGTGGACTTCAAATGGTTGTATCATCTTCGGCAATTCATCACAGGACATTAATAACCTATTGGATTGCTGTTATACTGTGACTGTTACAGATGCCACAGGCTGTCAAGTTTCAGAAGAAATTTGCTTGCAAGCACCTCAAGTGATTACACTATTCGTAAGCACTCCAAGTGATGCGAATGGTTTGTTTGATGTAAGCTGTAATGGAGCAAGCGATGGTTCAATATCATTGACTGCAAGTGGAGGAACTCCCGATTGTGTTGCATTTGCGCCAGAATGTTATTTCATCGAATGGTCAGTAGACGTGACGCAATACGGTAATGATGCCAACGCATCATTTATTACTGGACTCCCAGGCGGTACCTATGCTGTGAACGTAACCGATGCTAATGGATGTTTAGCAACGACTACCATCAATCTAACAGAACCTTTGCCAATTGTAAGCAATCCAATCATTACACCTGTATCATGTTTTGGTCAAAATGATGGAACCATTACACCAAATATCAGCGGTGGTTCTGGAATAATTGTAAACTACCTATGGAGCCCATCTGTGGCGCCCAATGCAAGTGATGCTGCAATATTGACCAATTTGGACCCAGGTTGCTACGACCTTACTATTATTGATAGTTTTGACTGTGAACAAACATTCACTTATTGTGTGGATGAACCACAGCCACTCACAGCAGTAGCGGATGTGATTCAACCAACACCATGTGTCGGAGATTGTGATGGAACTATCAACGTGACCCCAAGCGGTGGCACTGCTCCTTACACCATTACGATCACAGACGAACTCGGCAATAGCATCAGCGGCAGCTTTATCAGCGGCCTTTGTGATGGCACTTATTTCATCGATGTAATTGACGCGTCGGGTTGTGAGTTTTCATTTGAAACTGTGTTGGATTCTCCAGATTCTTTCGAGGTGCTGATTCAACCGAATACTGTTCTTCCTGGTCAAGCCTTCACACTCAACTGTAATGGTGATTGCACAGGAAGCCTCACAGCTTTAATCACAAACGGAGAAGCTCCATTTACAATCGTTTGGACAAACGGTGCGAACGAGGTAATCGGAGATACTGAAACGATCAATGACTTGTGTGCAGGAATCTATTGTGTTGAAGTGACCG
>CANGVZ010000153.1 GCA_947457285.1 Flavobacteriales bacterium
AATGAAGGCTGGAACACTTCATTCTCACTTGAAATCAATAATTCTTCTTTCAAGATGGTCGATGTGAAGAAATATAATTCTTCTTTACGTGTCAGCGTAGAGGTATAGACCTTCCAACTTCCGTTTCGCTCGCCGGCATAAAGCAAAGTGCGGCTATCCGGAGAAAAACTCACATTGCGCTCTTGCTCTGGAGTAAAAGTGATGCGTTTGGTAGTTCCCTCACTCATGCTTGCTACAAACACTTCACCTCTAAAAATGAAAGCAATCTCTTTACCATTGGGCGCCACAGCAAATTCTGATGGAGCAGTCACAGGGAGAACAGCCACAGGGTTGCGTTGTACGTCCTGAATAAACCGAACGTTCACTCGAGTAGGCTCTCCCCCATCCCGCATCGTGTACAATTCGCCGTGTTGATTAAAGCACAGAACTCCAGAGTTACTGATGGTCAGCTGACGGACCGGATGATCTTTAAAAAACGAAACCTGCACTGGCTGTTGTTCTCCGATTTTATGCTTCACTATATTGAAGTTACCGAAAATCTCACTTAGATAATAAATGGTCTGGCCATCAGCACCAAACACCGGAGACAAATCCTCACCTTTATAAGGAGAGAGCTGCTCATGCTTTTTCGTATTTACATTATAAATCCAAATATCACGTGTTACCGAAGAAGTGTGATGCTTGCGCCAGTAGTTTTCATATCCCTTCACATCTTCATACACTAAAAGATTAGAAGCGCCATTCCACTTTGCATTTATAGCTGGTGTAGTGAGAATCATAACTTCTCTTCCTCCCACAACCGGAATTTCATACAATTCACCCAGACCTCCCGTAGGATACATTTGATTCTTTACATCATCGGTGCGGTCCGAATAAAAATAAACTTTCGAATCATCTCTACTAAAATCTGAGGGTTGATCATCAGAAGAATGGTAAGTTAGACGTGTAGCCACGCCTCCTGCGGCAGGAATGGTGTAGACATCAAAATTCCCATTTCGATCAGAAGCAAACGCCAATGTTTTACCATCATGACTCCATACAGGCATATAATCGTATGAAGGATGCACTGTTAACGGCGTTGCAGTGCCGCCACCACTGGGCACTGTAAAAATATCTCCTTTGTAAGAAAATGCGATGGTAGTTCCATCAGGCGAAATGGCTGGATAGCGGAGCCAAAGCGAATCTGTCTGAGCAATAGTCACAGATGATAAAGCCAAAAAAATGGCAGACAACAGTTTGTGCATAGAAATGATTTTGTAAAAGGCTAATTAAACAACTCTATCTCCAAGACACGAACCGTTCATCACCTTTTTTCTACAACTCATCCATTTCACTATCCGTTCGCCTCACGCCGGCACAAAAAAAGATCCTTTGCATACCGTCATGATCATAGGCGCTTAAAAACTCAAGCAATATTCGCTCGCGTTCTCGATGTTGATTTTTGTAATCCATAAGTGTAACTGTTTGTTCGGACTAAATTCTTGAAATAACCATTTTCATTCAATACCACGAAAAGGTGATAATTCATTTTCAGCACATGATAAATATCACCTTCCCTTCCAGACATCCGATGAACTGGGCATTTGCCAATAATGGCTTATGTGATAAAGATTACCTTGACTAAACCAATAGTTGACATACCTTTGAAAGGTGAAAAGATTCATTCTCATACTCATCGTTTTGCAAACACTTTCTGTGCTTGTATTCCGTACGAGCATCATATCAGAGGTGCTCAAGGTGAATGAATTTATAGAACACTTCATAGAGCATCGACAGCAAAATGAAGATTTCAGCTTGGTAGATTTTATAAAAATTCACTACATAGACAAACAGGTTTTTGACGAAGACTACGCACAAGACATGAGTCTTCCCTTCAAAACTGCTTCTGCCCAATTTTCCGGACCATTCGATATTACGCATAAAATTGAACTGGGCATTATGACCACAGTTTGCCTAGACTGCGAAAAGACATCTCTTCCATTGGATTTGATTTTATCTGATTGCTACGCGGGTGGAATTTGGCAGCCTCCACGGGCATGATTTAGAACACTCCTTCTCTTCTAAATCACATTTAAAAACGTATTTTAATAAGCTTTACTATGCTACAAAGCATCATTGACTTTTCCGTCAGGCAAAAGCTCATGGTCGCGCTAATGACTCTAGGTCTTATCACCTATGGCATTATCGAACTTCAACGCTTGCCAATTGACGCCGTTCCTGATATCACCGATAATCAGGTTCAAATCATTACCGTCGCCCCTAGTCTAGGTGCGACAGACATTGAGAGACTTATCACTTTTCCGATAGAACAAGCAAATGCCAACATTCCTGGAATCAAGGAAATGCGAAGTTTCTCCCGTTTCGGACTATCGCTTGTGACTATTGTCTTTGAAGAAGACGTAGATGTATACCTCGCCAGACAACAAGTATCGGAGCGACTCATAGAAATCAAAAGTGTAATCCCTCAGGAAATCGGAAGTCCTCAACTCGGTCCAGTCACCACTGGTCTCGGCGAAATTTTTCAATATGTCGTTCGACCTGAAAAAGGATTTGAAAATAGATATGATCTTAAAGAACTACGAACCATTCAAGATTGGATAGTGAGGAGACAACTTTTGGGAACACCCGGTGTAGCAGACGTTTCAAGCTTTGGAGGAGAACTTAAGCAATGGCAAATTCAAATCAATCCAGAAAAATTGCGCAGTCACGGTCTTTCCATCGATGAACTATTCAATGCCGTAGAATCAAACAATCAGAACACTGGCGGCTCATATATAGAACATGGAAGCAATGCCATTTTCATCAGATCAGAAGGGCTTATCACTACGAAAGAACAATTAGAAAATATACCAGTAGGATTTTCAAATCAAGGCATCGCTGTGTTGATGAAGGATGTGGCTCTAATCTCGACCGGTGCGGCAACAAGATTCGGAGCCATGTGCTACAACGACCAAGGAGAAGTAGCGGGTGCGGTAGTGATGATGCTCAAAGGAGCCAATTCCTCCGAAGTAATCGATAATGTAAAAAGTAAAATTGCCGAAATACAAAAGACACTCCCTGAAGGCATCGTCATAGAAGCATTCCTAGATCGCACCAAAATGGTTAATAATGCCATTTCAACAGTACAAACAAACCTCCTTGAAGGAGCGCTAATTGTAATTCTGGTTTTAGTAGTTTTCTTAGGAAATATCCGTGGAGGCCTAATCGTAGCCAGTGTTATTCCACTTTCAATGCTTTTTGCAATCATCATGATGAACCTCTTTGGAGTAAGCGGAAATCTCATGAGCCTTGGCGCTCTTGACTTCGGACTCATCATTGACGGAGCAGTTATCATTGTTGAAGCTGTGCTTCACAAACTTCACCCGATGAAACGAAGCAATGCATCAAAAAATGAAATTGAAAGCGAAGTGAAGAAAAGCGCGGGACAAATGATGAGCGCGGCTGTATTTGGACAAATCATCATTCTCGTTGTATATCTTCCGATACTATCTCTTCAAGGCATAGAAGGCAAAATGTTTAAGCCAATGGCGCAGACCGTGGCCTTCGCCATCATTGGAGCATTCATTCTATCACTTACCTACATTCCAATGATGTCTTCACTCTTTCTAGTACCTCCTAAATCTCATCGTCCAAATCTCAATGAAAGAATGATGTCCAAATTAGAAGGTTTATATGAAAGACTTCTTTCATGGGCTTTTGCTAAAAAGAAAACAATCATAGGCTTAGTTATTGTATTTTTTACAATAAGTATCTATACCTTTTCTACTCTTGGCGGAGAATTCATTCCTGAACTTGAAGAAGGAGACTTTGCAGTGGATACAAGATTGATGACAGGTAGTAGCCTTACCTCCACCATCGAATACACGCAAAAGGCTGCAGGCATCCTTCAGCGTGAATTTCCTGAGGTGGAAAAAATCGTCACGAAGATAGGAAGCGGCGAAATCCCAACCGACCCAATGCCCATAGAAGCAAGTGACATGATGGTAATTCTGAAAGACAAATCCGAGTGGACATCCGCAAAAAGTTTTGACGAACTCGCAGAAAAAATGGGTAATCGCCTTCAGTCGATTCCCGGCATTTCTGTTGGCTTCCAATTCCCTGTTCAAATGAGATTCAATGAATTGATGACCGGCGCCCGACAAGATGTAGTCTGTAAAATTTTTGGTGAAAATATGGACTCACTCGCATCCTTTGCCCAACAACTTGGTGCCATAGCCGCGCAAATTGAGGGTGCAAAAGATATCTATATCGAAACTGTAACCGGAATGCCTCAAGTCGTTATCAAATACAATCGTGAATCCATGTCGCGACATGGACTCTCAGTCTCCGATGTCAATCAAACTATAGAGACTTACTACGCAGGCAAAACAGTAGGTAGTTTTTATGAAGAAGAAAAAAAATATGACATTGTTATTAAAATGGAGCCTGCATTGCGCAATCAACTTCACGACATTCAAAATGCTTCGCTCAAATCCAAAGATGGATTATACATTCCACTTTCAGAGGTGGCAGATGTCAAACTAATCGATGGTCCGAATCAAATACAACGCGAAAATGCCCAGAGAAGAATCATGGTTGGTTTTAATGTTCGAGGCCGCGACATTGAAAGCACCGTGAACGAACTTGACAAAAAAGTAGGTGAAAAAATAAAATTCCCTCCCGGATATTCATTGACCTACGGCGGCGCTTTCGAAAATTTGAATGATGCCAGCAAAAGACTGCAGATTGCGCTTCCCTTGGCCTTGGCTCTTATTTTCTTTTTACTTTATATGGCGTTTCATTCTATCAAGCAGGGAGTGCTAATTTTCACGGCGATACCACTGTCAGCAATTGGAGGCATCTTCGCGTTATGGCTGCGCGATATGCCGTTCAGTATATCCGCGGGCGTAGGATTCATTGCTCTTTTTGGCGTGGCTGTACTCAATGGTATCGTACTTATTTCCGAATTCAATCGACAATTACTACTTGGAAAAACATATTTGCAAGCAATTAAAGATGGTGCAAAACTTCGATTGCGTCCTGTACTAATGACAGCAGCAGTTGCCTCCTTCGGATTCCTTCCGATGGCCATTAGCAATGGCGCAGGCGCCGAAGTGCAACGTCCCCTTGCTACAGTTGTAATCGGAGGACTTATCACAGCAACCTTTCTAACCCTAGTAGTGCTGCCCTTACTTATCGTCATTACCGAAAAAAAGATAGTGACGAAAACTCCAACGGTTGCAACCATCATCATGATTGCTGCATCGCTTCTAATTAATCAAAAAAGTGAAGCACAAGAATTGGATGCACTGTTCCAAAAAGCACTGACAAAGAACACCGATGTGCTCCAAAAACAAAAAGAAATTGAAGCGTTGCAACTTCAACTTTCCGTGCAATACACTCATCAAGCCACTGCGCTCGACTATGAATATGGACAGGTTAATAGTGCGGTAATGGATCAGCGCGTTTCGATTGTACAGCCTCTGCCGAGTATCAAAAGAAATATGGCTCGGAGAGATATCTTACAAAATGAAATCGCAATAAAGCAAGCGGAAAAAGACTTATTGAGCAAAGCATTATACGCTTCTCTATTCGAAGCCTACTTCACATTTTCTAAAGAAAGAAAAAGACTGGAATACCTGATCAAGAATGATAGTCTGATCAATGAAGCAAAAAGAATACAAGCCGCATTAATCAAACAAGGAGCCGCGGAAAAATGGAACCAACAAGTCCTGGAAGGTCAATCCTACCGATTAAAAATGCAAATGAATCAATGCATCAACGCAATGGCATCTGCACAAGCTTTTATTACACTTCAAACCGGAGAAACACTAGAAACTACAACAACCAACGAGTACCCCAAAATTATTTCTCCCGAACTTTTTGATGGATCCAAAACTCCTAG
>CANGVZ010000154.1 GCA_947457285.1 Flavobacteriales bacterium
CTGTCTATGCGTACTTCTTCGTTTTCTGCAATGGATGCTTCCAAATCTATCGGGGTGAACATGCGGCCTCCAGCTATGGTAAAGCGCGCATCTACAGTAAAGACGCTGTTTTCATTTATCTTGAACTCCTTTCCTCCCAATACATTGAAAACATAGTTCCCGTTAAAAGCCGTGTTTCTCCATACGTCATCACTTCCTCTGTATTGACTTTCGAAAATAGAAGTGGTCATTAAGAAATAAAATCCTTTGCTAAGAAAGCGCTCCACCGTCAACTCCAAACCGTAGTTGTAACCTTCGCCTTCGTTTACCAAGTCAGCATTGTTTGGGAAAGTGAAATCTGCTCCTGTATTCAACATGGAAAACGATGACGGCAAGCGGTCTACAGCAATATCAAACAAATACTGGTAATATACTTCCGACTTCAATCTCCAAAACTCATTGATTTGAATATCATATCCAATCACAGCGTGCGCGGCTTTGTTAAAGTCGAGGCTCTTGTTGTTGGCGACAACAGTGCCATTGTCTAGTTCTTCACGGCTGAAATATGTTGGCAACGGCTGTAACTGACTGTGAAGTCCTGCACCAAAATTCAAACTTTGCCCAGGTTTAGTGGCATAACGCGCACCAACACGCGGTTCCACAATATAACTATCATTAAACACAAAATACTGTCCGTGCAATCCCGTATTTACTGTCCAACGATCGGTAGGGCGATTTTGCCACAACACGTAGGCTTGAGCCAAACCAGCATCTCCTTCGAAGTCTGTTTGTGTGAAAAAACGATTGCCTTCATACAACAAGCTATCACGCACGTCGATCAAATAGTGATCATACATAACTCCTGCCTTGATAGTGTTGCGTGCGCTGCGTTTGCTATTCACATAATAATGAGCACTGAGCTTGTTCTGTCTTTGCGTCACACCATAGAAGCGATAAGCGTTACCAGCTACATCGAGGGTGTCAGTATATCCGTCTGTGCCGCCTGTAGATGCGGCTATGATCGCTTTACCTTGAGTTTTTTCATTAAAAAAATAGGTGTGTGAAGCTCCTACAACTCCCGTTGTGCTTCTAAACTGTTGGTTTTCGCGATTGCTAGAATATAGGTTGTCACCTTCGTCTTCCTCGGCACCATTAAAATCAATAAAGCTGCTTCCGCCAATTCCAAAGATGGAAAATTTACCCGCATTCTTTGTCGGTAAATCAACCTTGAATGTAATGTCTTGATACTCCGGAATGGCACTGCCGGTGCCGAAATTCACACCGAGCTGATTCATTATTTCTAAAAAGGAATAACGCGCATTGACAATATAGGTAGCGCTTCCTCCTTGTTTGAAAGGCCCTTCTGCTCCGAGTTCAAAACCATTAAATCCCATCTGGGCCATGTATTCGCGCTTATCACGGTTTCCACTTCTCAATCGCAAGTCGAATACTCCTGAAAGCGCATTGCCATAGTCAGCCGAAAATGCACTGGTCGCAAAATCACTGTTGGCTAGATTATTAATGTTGAGTAATGAAATCGGTCCACCTGTAGTGCCTACTGTGGCAAAGTGATTCGGGCTCGGTATATCGATACCCTCCAATCGCCACAGCACGCCCGTTGGACTGTTTCCACGAATGATGATATCATTTCTATCATCACTTGCTCCGCTCACTCCCGCATAATTCTGTGCCATTCGTGATGGATCCTGAAGAGTACCACTGTATCGCATTGCTTCATCCACGCTGAACGAACGCGCTGATACCGAAGACATTTTATTCACCGATTCAGACTTATTCTCACTCGCTACAATCTCAACGCCAGTGAGAGTATTCACACTCTCTATCAATTGAATGTTCAACTCCAAATCCTTTCCTGAATTCAATAATAAGTTTGAAAATGTTTGGGGCTCATACCCAGTAAACTTTACCTCAATATTCACACGCCCTACAGGAACGTTTGTTATTCTAAAAAATCCATCAGCGTCCGTAACCGCACCAATTAGTGGATTGGTAGAGGTAACCACAACTTGAACACCGTATAAAGGAAACTGGCTTTGCTTGTCGATAACTGAACCCCTTATGGTTCCAGTGTTTTGAGCCCTTGCGGCACTAAAACCAAATAGGGAAATGAATAACAGAAAAAGTACAATTGGTCGCATGATTCTAAAATTTTAAGCAAACATCAGATGAACCATTTCTCCAAAAAAACAAGACCGGATGAACTGCCATTAAGCACGGGTGAATTATCACCGCTTGCTATTCGTTTGTAATACAAATTATTCGCCCCCTGTTAAAAGTAGTTAAGCATTTCACCAGATATGATTTTAACAATTGAATCTGTGCCGTACTTTGCACTCATTATTTAGAAAATGAAATTATTAAAGTTGCAAATACTCATTGCCCTGAGCACCTTTTCGGTAGCGGGCCTCATTGCTTTGCAGCTTTATTGGGTAAACAATACGTTTCAATTGCGCGAGCAAAACTTCGCGACTAATGTCAGCAAGGCACTTCACCGCGTGGCCGATATTATAGAGTTGGAAGAAGCCAAAAAAATCGCCAACGGCGCCGCCAATCCGGCGAGTGTAAGAGTATCTGGTAGAGGAAAGAAAAATATCGTAATCAAGTCACGCGATAAGTCGTCAAACTATGTTGCAAATGCCAAGTTGGATGAAAGTCGTGATTCAGCGTTTTATAGCAAGCTCGGAGATGGAGGTATTGATCAAAGTACCATTCTCAAACAATCAGGTCTTTTGGACGACATCATGGGCGGTGCAGTAGATGTGGACATCGTAGCAAAAACCATCGCAGAACGCATTGATACCACGCGGCTTGATAGTCTTATCTCCAGCGAGCTCGAAAACTATGGCATCAAGGCCGATTTTAAATTCGCCATTTTTGATAAAATGCGCTCCCCTGAAGTTATCAGTGAAGAAAACCAGGAGTACATCGAACAGTTTGTCAGTGATGGTTGTAGGTGTCAATTATTTCCAAACGATGCATACAGCGATATCAATTATTTGCGCGTTTGGTTCCCCAATCAGCGTGGCTATCTCGTACGCTCGATGTGGACCAACCTTGCGTTGTCGGGAGTTCTTTTGATTGTCATAATGTTCCTCTTCTCTTTTTCTATTGGCACTATTTATCGCCAAAAGAAGTTAAGTGATATCAAGAATGATTTCATCAACAATATGACGCATGAGCTCAAAACCCCTATTGCCACTATATCTCTGGCGTGCGAAGCAATGAATGATCCCGATATGCAAAAAAGTCAACGCGCAATGCAGACGTATATCGGCATGATTAATGAGGAAAATAAACGACTCGGAGTGCTGGTAGAAAATGTGTTGAGAACGGCCATTTTTGAGCAAGGTGAAATGCAATTGCGCATCAATAAAGTGAACTTACACGAGGTGATTGATCAAGTGATTCGCAACATTGAAATTCAAGTGAAGAAGAAAAAAGGTCAAATTATAAAACACCTTGACGCCAGCAATCCAATCATAGAAGGAGACCATTTGCACATCACCAACGTGATTTACAACTTGATTGACAACGGCATAAAATATAGTGAAACAGAACCAACCATCGAGATCTTCACGCGTGATGAGCTCAATGGAATTGCCGTAGATTTTAAAGATAATGGAATTGGAATTTCTCGCGAAAACCAAAGAAAAATATTCGATAAACTATATCGTGTTCCCACCGGAAACGTGCACAATGTAAAGGGTTTCGGCCTTGGCTTGAGCTACGTGAAAGGCGTGATTGAAAAGCATAATGGAACTGTAGAAGTAGAAAGCGAAGTGAAAAAAGGAAGCACATTTACGATACATATACCAAGAAAATATGAAAAAGAAAGTTAGAGTTTTACTCTGTGAAGATGATCCCAACCTCGGTACTTTGCTTACCGAATATCTCAACGCAAAAGGTTTTGAAACAGACCTCGCTGTAGACGGCGCAGAAGGAAGCAAGCTCTACAAGAAAAACACCTACGACTTTCTCGTACTCGACGTTATGATGCCCGTAAAAGATGGCTTCACTCTCGCGGCTGAAATTCGTGAGGAGGACAAACACACTCCAATTCTCTTCCTCACAGCCAAAAGCATGAAGGAAGATACGCTCGAGGGATTTAAGGCGGGCGCAGACGACTACATGACCAAGCCATTCAGCATGGAAGAGCTCCTGGTGAGAATGAATGTCATTCTCCGTCGCACCGCTGCGCTTCCAGAAGATGGAGAAGAAGTAAAAGAATTCAAAATCGGAGAGTATCACTTCGACTACAATAAGCAGCGCCTGCTTCATAATAATCAAGAATACAAGCTTACCACGAAAGAAAACGAACTGCTCTACTTGCTTTGTAAAAACAAAAATGGCATCATGGAGCGCAGTTTCGCCCTCAAAGCTATTTGGGGTGACGACAACTACTTCAACGGCCGTTCAATGGATGTTTACATTGCCAAATTGCGTAAGCACCTCAAAGAAGACAAAGCCATCGAAATCATTAATATCCACGGTAGAGGCTTCAAGTTAGTGGATGGCTAAGGTTTGTTTATATTTGCCACAAACAACGTTGGTATATGAGCAAAACCTCATCTTTTAACTTTGCCCTGAGCAAGAAGAATTATCTGGTAATCGTCATCGGCCTGGTGGTAATCACACTAGGCTACATTCTGATGAGCGGTGGTGGCTCTCCCGACCCCAACACATTCAATGCCGACGAGCTCTTCAGCGCGCGTCGCATTACATTGGCACCGATCACGATTTTAATCGGATACGCTATCGTTGGGTATGGCATTATGCTCCGTCCAAAAAACTAAGCGATTATGACGCTGATTCAAGCGATCATCATCGCCATCGTCGAAGGGCTGACAGAGTTCCTGCCGGTTTCCAGCACAGGACACATGATTATTGCCCAACACTTATTGGGCGCTCCAGATGATGAATTCACTAAAATATTCATTATCACCACCCAGTTTGCTGCTATCTTAAGCGTTGTACTGCTCTATTGGAAGCGCTTTTTTCAATCAATTGACTTCTATTTCAAATTATTCGTCGCTTTCATTCCCGCTGTCGTCCTTGGCTTATTGCTCGAAGATTGGATTGACTCTCTGCTCGAGAGCGTAACTGTTGTGGCAGCTACACTACTTATAGGTGGCGTCGTTTTGATTTTTATAGACAAATATTTAAACCCCAAAGACGAAGCCGAGGTCACTTATCCAAAGGCGTTGAAAATCGGCCTATTTCAGTGTTTGGCGATGGTACCAGGAGTGTCGCGTTCAGCTGCTACCATTATCGGTGGAATGACACAAGGGCTCACCCGTAAGCAGGCCGCTGAATTTTCGTTCTTTCTTGCAGTGCCCACTATGTTTGGAGCCAGCACATTAAAGCTATACAAAGGCCTCAAAAATTCACCCGACGTCTTCACTTCTGATAATATTTCCATCCTTATCATTGGAAATATCGTGGCTTTTGTCGTTGCCGTGATTGCTATCAAAGGTTTCATCGCCATCCTTACCAAATATGGATTTAAGGCTTTCGGCTACTATCGAATCATCCTCGGTGCGGTGTTGCTTTTACTCATTTGGCAGGGGGTCAACCTCACCATAACCGACTAAACATTCGGTATGAAAATCTCCGCTACCATCATCACATTCAATGAGGAGAGAAACATACGCCGTTGTCTCGAAAGCCTCATTCCCGTAGCAGACGAAATCGTTGTGGTCGACTCATTTTCAAAAGACAATACAGAAAATATTTGTAAAGAATACGGTGTGCGATTTATACAAAATCCTTTTGCAGGACATATCGAACAAAAAAATTTCGCCATCGATCAAGCCTCACATCCATGGATTCTCTCCCTCGATGCAGACGAGGCGCTTGATCCAAGCCTTAC
>CANGVZ010000155.1 GCA_947457285.1 Flavobacteriales bacterium
CAGCTGCGCTTTAAGTTCATCGCGCAGGCGAGTTACACGTCGATACAGTGTAGCTTCCTCAATGCTGAGTTCGGTGGCAAGTATAGCAGTCGCAAAATATGGCACTTCCTGGCCAGATTTTTTGAGCCTAAAATTAGGAAGCAATTTCTTGATAAGCTCATAATTAGCCCCAGTAACTTTATAGCCCCCCTTAAAAACCAAACCGTCATCAGCCTCGCAAAACTGAATCTTGTAACGCTTTAGCCCATCAAGCGTTTCCTTGAGTTTTGCATCGTAGTTGTCGGGTTTTATAGGCTCAACTTTGCTTCTGTTAAAGGCTAGTGCAAGAAGGCTTCCAGACGGTATTGGTGAAGGATTTTGAAGTAATGCAGAGCTGTTTTCTTCCAGGCTTTTCTCCAATACGGAAACCACATCACTGGCGTGCCTTTGGAACATACTAAAAATCTTCTCTTCCGCCTGCGCTGTGGTTAGAGGCGCAAAACAACGAAGCGCGGGAGATATGGCAGGATATTCGGTAGCAAAGCGATCCCGTGTCATACCGATAAGATGTTGGGCAAACTTCACATAAGATGCAGCCATGACCATGCCGTTATCTTCGTCCTGGCTTCTATCGTCGAGAAGCAAATCCACCATATAATTCGCTGCGGCTTCGTGTTCTCCTAAACCTGCCGCCAAAATCCCAAAGCGGCGATCAATACATTGCGAACACATGCCGCAGTGTTTTTGATGCTCTGTCCAAATTCGCGGCCTGGTGCAGCTATTGGTCATAGGAAGCATATCTCCCATGCCATACTGTTTAATTTTCTCTATGATCTCTTTCTTTGTTAGCCACTGGTAAGGATGGTCAACTTTGATGTCTTTATTCAGCACCAATGAGAAAATTTGTCGGAATCCTTCTATTACTTTAGGGTGAGTTGTGCGTGTGGCACGTCCTCCGCGTATATCCTTTGTGATCGGGAGATTTAAGCTAACAACGCCATTTTCGTAAAAACTGAAACGGTCTTTGCCCATCATGTGCATAATGCAGGTAGCCAGAGACGCAAAAAGGAAAGAGCGTGTGCGCTGCGTGTATTCAATAGCGCGTGAGCCTTTGTTTCTTACTGCAATCGATATGTAGTTTACCTTTTTGTCATGACCTTTTTCTGCCAGAGCATTAACAAGGTTTTTTTGAACGGCTTTTACCTTATCGGCAGAGTGATGCCCAACCAGCGTCATTTTTCTATTGTTCCCGACAATACCTTCAACTGCTCCCGCAAATGAATCTAAACCACCAGAAAAAAGTGCAATCTCATCGGTATCAACGAGGCTATCTGAAAAATCAAAGTAGCCCTGTTTCTCAGCAAGTGGCGATGTCGCCGCTACAAAATCAAATTGGTAAGTCTCATCGGATAGAAACGCCAAAGTGTCCTGTAAAACTTTCTTCAGTTCCACACTATTCCATACGTCAGGCTTCCTAACGGGAATCTGAAAACTCATCACCCTTCGCCATTGTGAACCATAATCTTTCAAAATATCGGTGCCACGTGAGCAGCGTTGATCGGCACAATAAACATATGCAGCAATCTCCAGCAAATCGAGCAGTTCATCAGGTATATTGGCCATCATCGCTTTGCTTATGGAATCAATCTTGAACTCGATGTTCTTGCCGTCACCCTGAACATCTAATTCGAGTACACGCTCTAATTTTGGTTTTGTTGGTGGCTTCAGACCACCGCAAAAGATGTTATGCTGCTCCATTGCCTATATTCCTCATTCTGTATTCTTTACGCATTTTTTCTGTGGCAATGCTGGCAAACCCCGCCACGTCTTTTTGAGCAAGCTCTTTTTTGTCTTGATATTTTGCCTTCGCATACCACTCGCGAGCAAATGTTCTCATAATGTAAGAAGCCTCCTGGTTATGGCGCACATTGTTTTGTTCAAACATAATCATGTCAGGAATTGATTGGCACACGCCTGATTTTCCAAGATGCAACGGTAATACGCGATCAAGAAAATACTGGATATTATGCGTTCCGAATGTGGCATAGAACGACTGTGCCATATCGCAAAATCCATCAGGTGTAGCAGCCTGTTTCAGAATGAGGTGCGTCCCTGACTTCGGATCACCAAACAGCTCCAAATTTGCAGCTGGAGCAGGTTTGGTGAGTAAGTTATTCATCACTGCTATGGCAGCCTCTTTTGCCATAACCCCCAGGTCTGTTAAGCCACTACGCGCATTTCTCTGCACATTATTGATAGCATCCTCAAAGGCAGCGATAATATCTGTACGCTCTGGCTTATCGGGGACATCCAATCCAATCTTTCTTAGCCCTTCGCCTAAATTTTCCTCACATGCCGCCATAGGGATTTTGCAAAGCAGGAACATTGCTTCGCGAAAAGCGGGGTCGTCTTTCGCAAGAGCAAAGGATTTATCGCAAGCATCCAGTACAGCATCCGCCAGCGTATCCACGCTGACGTCCCCTTCGGCTATGAGTGATACAATGTCACGCCACGCCTTTGTCGCTGCTAACTTTCCAAGCCTTTGATGTCCCATCGCCCATCCGTTGCTCGCGCCTTCGCATCTTAGTTGTCTCTCTGCATTCTCTTTTCGCGTCGAGGTTTCAAAACATTCAAAGGATCATCAATAGCTTGATTGACTTTTGAATTAGGTTCATTATTCAATGCGGTTCGATAAAAGACAAGCGTAAATCTTCTTAACTTAACGAATGATAGCGAAATGGCGAGAGGTGGAGCACGTCCTGGCGCGGGCAGACCGCGAGGGCAAGGAAAGTACAAAGAATCAACAAAACCGGTGCGTGTGCCGGAAAGCATGGTTGGAGATGTTTTAGAATTTTTGTCCGGTAAAGGGCATCGCATCCCCCTCTATTCCAATGCTGTATCTGCTGGAACGCCTTGCTTTGCGGAAGATGACGTTGAGGATCAGGTTGACCTGGGAAAGTATCTTATCCGAAATCCGGCATCATCGTTTCTTGTCAGAGCGTCTGGCTATTCAATGATTAACGCTGGCATCCATCCAGGTGATTTGCTTCTTGCTGACAGTGGTATTGAGCCGCGCAATGGCAAAATAGTGATTGCGGCGGTGGATGGGCATTTGACGGTAAAACGCCTGAAGAAATCCCGAAATGAAACAGTGCTGATGCCTGAGAATGATGACTATGATCCCATACTGCTGCATAGAGACAATAATGTGACGATATGCGGTGTGGTTACGATGGTTTTACATGCAGTGTGAGAATAGGGAAATTGCGTGTTGTTTATTCCGTGATTTCCTGTATTTTCTGAATCGAAACTCATTCGGGTGAGGCAATGAAAAGCGACATCATGACCATCGACGAGGTAGCAGACTACCTCAAGCTGAAACTGAAAACCGCATACCACCTCGCTGCGAAGGGTGATATTCCAGGCTTTAAGGTCGGCGGTTCATGGCGTTTTCGGCGCAGTGAAATTGAGCGTTGGATTCGTAAGCAGGAACAGAAATAAAAAGGGAAAAGTATGACGGGCGCAGAACAACGTAAAAAGCTACAAAGCCAAATCTGGGCTATTGCCAATGATGTGCGCGGCGCGGTCGATGGCTGGGACTTTAAGCAATACGTGCTTGGCACTCTGTTTTATCGTTTTATCAGCGAGAACTTTGCCCTCTACATCGAAGCCGATGACGACAGTATCAATTATGCGGAGCTGTCTGATAGCGTGATTACGCCAGAGATCAAAGATGATGCCATCAAAACCAAGGGCTACTTCATCTACCCTAGCCAGCTATTCGCCAATGTTGCCAAAAACGCCAACACCAATGAAAGCCTGAACACAGACTTAGCTAAAATCTTCGTCGAAATTGAGTCCTCGGCGAATGGTTACCCATCCGAAGGTGACATCAAGGGATTGTTTGCTGACTTCGATACCACCAGCAACCGCCTCGGCAACACGGTGAAAGATAAAAATGCGCGTCTAGCCGATGTCATCAAAGGCGTGGCTCGGTTAGATTTCGGTGACTTTGATGACAGCAAGATTGACCTGTTCGGTGATGCCTACGAATTCCTCATCTCAAACTACGCCGCCAATGCTGGGAAATCTGGTGGTGAGTTTTTTACGCCTCAGCACGTCTCCAAACTAATCGCACAGCTTGCCATGCACAAGCAAACCAGTGTGAACAAGATTTATGACCCTGCCTGCGGTTCTGGTTCGCTGCTACTGCAAGCCAAGAAGCACTTTGACGCACATATCGTTGAGGAAGGATTTTTCGGTCAGGAAATCAATCACACGACCTACAACCTGGCGCGGATGAACATGTTCCTACACAATATCAACTACGACAAGTTCAACATCAAGTTGGGCAACACACTGATCGACCCGCATTTTGGTGATGACAAACCGTTTGATGCCATTGTTTCCAATCCACCTTATTCCGTGAAGTGGATAGGCTCCGATGACCCGACGTTGATTAACGATGACCGCTTTGCACCCGCAGGCGTACTCGCACCTAAATCCAAAGCAGACTTTGCTTTCGTGCTGCACGCACTCAGTTACCTTTCCAGCAAAGGCCGCGCTGCTATTGTGTGCTTCCCTGGTATTTTTTATCGTGGCGGCGCGGAACAGCAAATCCGCAAGTATTTGGTGGATAATAACTATGTGGAAACCGTCATTTCACTGGCACCGAACCTGTTTTATGGCACCACCATTGCCGTAACGATTCTGGTGCTTGCAAAAAACAAGAAAGACACCACAACCCAGTTTATTGAAGCAAGCGGTCAGGATTTCTTTAAAAAAGAAATCAACAATAACGTGATGCTCGATAAGCATATTCAACAAATCATGGATTTGTTTGATAGCAAAGAGAACGTGGATCACGTTGCACGGTCGGTGCCTTATGAAGAGGTCGTCGCCAAGGGTTATAACCTCTCGGTCAGCAGCTATGTGGAAGCCAAAGATAATCGCGAGGTGGTAGATATTGCCCAGCTCAATGCTGAGATTGAAACCACGGTTGGCAAGATAAACCAACTGCGTGCGGATATTGATGCCATCGTTGCGGAGATTGAGGCATGAGCTACCTAGAAAAATTGCTGGTTAACTCTGAAGTGGAATGGAAACCGTTAGGGGATTTAGTGACATTGCGACGTGGTCGAGTAATGTCAAAGAGCTACCTGACTGATAATGCAGGGGACTATCCTGTGTACAGTTCCCAAACAGCGAATCACGGCATGATAGGTAAGATTGATACCTTTGATTTTGACGGTGAATTTATTAGCTGGACGACTGATGGAGCTAATGCTGGTACTGTCTTTTACAGGACGGGAAAGTTCTCGATTACGAACGTTTGTGGCCTGATAAAAATCAATGACCAAACAAAATTGAATTACAAATTCTTATTTTACTGGCTTTCTACAGAAGCTCAAAAGCATGTTTACTCTGGTATGGGTAATCCTAAGCTAATGAGTCATCAGGTTGAAAAAATTCCAATCCCCATTCCATGCCCTGAAAATCCAAAGAAATCGCTGGCGATTCAGGGGGAGATAGTTCGGATTTTAGACGCAATTACCGAGCTTACAGCCGAGCTTACAGCCGAGCTTACAGCCGAGCTTACAGCCCGAAAAAAACAGTACAACTATTATCGTGATCGACTTCTCACTTTTTCAGAAGACGAAGTGGAATGGAAGCGGTTGGGAGATGTTGCAGAGTATTCAAAGGCACGCATCAGTTCTGATCGGCTTGATAAGAAAAATTACGTCGGTGTTGACAATCTCCTGCAGAATCGAGCCGGAAAAGTTGAATCAAATTATGTGCCAACAACAGGGAACCTGACTAAGTATTGTGCGGGAGATATTTTAATCGGCAACATAAGGCCTTACTTGAAAAAGATTTGGCAGGCCG
>CANGVZ010000156.1 GCA_947457285.1 Flavobacteriales bacterium
TACAAATGTGGATGTCGTCGTCAATGAGGATGGCGTCGTTTACGCATATCTGTCTTTTGCAAATATGGCCTTCCCTGGCGGCGTTTTTCGCTCTCCTGATGGGATCAACTGGACCAACATCACACCCGAAGACTTCTATGCACAACAGAGAGGTGTAATGTGCATCAATCCCCTCAATCAGGATGAAATGTACATGATTGCTGAAATGCAAAATGATGAAAATAATATCGGATATATTCTTTACAAATACAATTATGTAAGTGGCGACGGAAGCGGCGCTGGCGGTATTTGGACAGATCGCTCAGCGAATGTTCCTAATGATCCTTGTCAGCTTGAAATCGGTACCTTATTCGATTTTGGAACCTTCCGTTCACAAAATGGTTTCGACCTTTGTATTACACACCACCCGACAGAACCTGTCTTATTTATCGGCGGTGTGAATATTCATAGAAGCTTCAGCGAATTTGCGCAAGATGATCACGACTGGATCGGAGGATATCGCTGCAACATCGAAAATCCATTGAATTATAGTTACCCGAATAATCACAGCGACCAGCACTTGTTTGTTTTCTCTCGGAATAATCCGAACGTGATGTACAATGCGAATGATGGTGGTATCTACCGCACAGACGACGTGTTGGCGGATAGCGTATCTTGGGTTCCACTCAATAATGGATATCTGACCACACAGTTCTACACTGTAGCAATGGAGCAAGGCTGGGCCGATAGTGATTTCGTATTTGGTGGAATGCAAGACAACGGAACGTGGATTACGCACTCAGACAATCCGCAAACAAACTGGAAAGAAGTTCACGCCGATGACGGAGCTTTTTGTGCTCTGCCACAGGGCAGAAATTTTATTCTTACAAGCAGCCAGCTCGGAAGAATTTATAAGAAGACAATAGACGCTGAAGGAAACCTAACAGGCACAGAGAGAATAGATCCAACCAGCGGTCCTTCTTATTTATTCATCAACCCATTCATCTTAGATAGTCAAACACACAATGATATCTGGATGGCAGGCAACAGAACTATTTGGCATTTGGAAGATGTAAATTCAATTGAAGTAACAAACGACTATATCACTAGACACCCTCTTGGTGAGTGGGATAATATTTCTGAAAGCATCATCCCGGTATCAGCTGGAGCGATTACGACACTTGATCAGGCCATTATAGACAATAGCGTTCTGTTTTATGGTTCAAGTAATGGGCGTATTTGGAAGTTGGAAAATATTCATTCAGACACCCCTGTTCGTACGGAGTTGAACTCCGATATTTTCCCAGCGAATGCCTATACGAGCTGCATCGCGGTGAACGATTTGGATACGCAAGAATTGCTTGTTAGTTTTTCAAATTATAGCGTTCAGAGTATCTTCCATTCTACAGATGGCGGTTTGACATTTGAAAACATTAGTGGTAACTTGGAGCAAAACCCGGATGGTAGCGGCAACGGACCCGCAGTTTATTGGATGGAAGTATATCCGTCAGATCCTGCAATATACTTTGCAGGTACGAGTGCGGGATTGTATAGCACCACCGAGCTCAATGGTGAAAACACGGTTTGGGAAATGGAAGGGCCAACCACTATTGGAAATGTGGTTATCAACATGATCAAGGCGCGCCCTTATGATGGAACGATAGCTATTGCTACTCATGGAAATGGAATTTATTCAGCCTCACTTCCGCCGATTGAAGCAGCAAGTGTGCAGGCCGTGGCTACTTTCTCCAGAGAAGTAAAAGTGTATCCAAATCCATTCACGGATTATGTCGAGTGGAACTACGGCACTAAAATTCCTTTGGAGTCTATCGTAAAAGTGTATGATACGCGAGGAAATGTTGTCTATGATTCAGGATATATAAAACAAACTCCTGGCAATCAATCATTGCGTTGGAACCCGCGCGCAGATTTACCGCGAGGAACTTATGTCTATATGCTTCGAGTGGGTGGTGTGATGAAAACGGGGAAAATAATTCGTCAGTAATGCAACACCGAATGATCGCTCGGTTGGCAACTTTGTTGCTGGTATTTTCTGCTTTTTGTGGAAAGGCCCAGATGAATATCATTGTTGCCGCTACGCCTCAATTGACGCCGCTTCGAGATACGCTCTATGTGGCTGGGAGTTTTAATAATTGGAACCCGAGAGATGAGGATTATCGAATGGAGATGGGATCGAATGGATATTCGGTTTCTATCAACGGCGTGGCTGGTTCTGTCTATAGCTATAAAATTACACGAGGCAATTGGCCTACCGTAGAGGGTTCAGCTACAGGTGGATTTATAGCTGATCGCACCTTGGTTTATCAATCAGGAGCCACAGAGACAATTTCTGTTTCAGGGTGGGAGGATATTGGAGGAAACCCTACGGTGTCGGAGTATGTTAGAATCCTCGACAGCAATTTTCATATTCCGCAATTACAACGAAATAGAAGAGTGTGGATTTGTTTTCCGCCTGACTATTTCACAAGTGCAAATTATTATCCCGTGATTTATATGCAGGATGGGCAGAATGTTTTCAATGCAGGTACGTCTTTTTCAGGAGAGTGGCGTGTAGATGAAAGCATGCTCAATGAGTTGGAAGAAGCTTGCTCACAGGCCATCATTGTGGCAGTAGACAATGGCGGCTCACAACGCATCAACGAATATGCTCCTTGGACGAACGTTGAGTACAATCAAGGCGGACAAGGCGACGAGTATTGCTCATTTCTTGTGAGCACACTGAAGCCTTACATTGATGCGAATTATCGAACGCTATCTGATAGGTCAAATACAGCAATCATGGGATCGTCGCTTGGTGCGCTGATATCAGCTTATGCGGCATTCACATACCCAGAGGTATTTGGCAAAGTGGGTTTGTTCTCTCCGGCTTATTGGTTCAATCCAGAGATTTTTGATTTGGGTGAAAATCACAACCGCATTCCGGGTACGGCCATCTATCACGTGTGCGGCACCAACGAAGGCAATGGAAGTGTGCTTGAGGATCAAAATGAAATGATTCAAAGACTGCAAAACAATAGCTATCCTTCCGATGAATTACAATCGCTGGATTGGGCCGACGGCGCACATTCGGAGTGGTTCTGGGATCGAGAATTTCCTGCAGCCTACACGTGGTTGATTGACTGTGCGAGTAATCAGTCTGAGGTAATTATTTCTAGAGATCTTCGTTTATTTCCCAACCCCGCTGATACATCATTTGAAATTCAAAGTAATGCTGAGCGAATCCAAAGCCTCGAAATTTTAAGTCATGATGGAAAGGCAGTTCGCTGGGAGTATTATTTTGAGCATCATTACAGCATGAAGCAGGACGTTAATGAGTTGACCAGTGGTCTATATTTCGTAATAATTGGACTGGAAGGCGGCAAGCGTTATACCTTTCGCCTCATAAAGCAGTAGTATATGTCAGATAATAGTATTTCAACAGATAAAGCACCGAAGCCAGTTGGTCTCTACCCCCATGCCCGTCGCGTTGGGAATCTTTTGTTTTTATCAGGCGTGGGCCCGCGTGTTGCTGGTAGCGATGCTACAGATAGTGGTGTGCCAGGCTTACAGCTTGATAAAAACGGAAATTTTATCGCGTTCGATTTCGAGGCTCAGTGCCATAGCGTTTTTCAAAACGTAAAAGCCATTCTCGAAGCAAGCGGAAGCAAATGGGAAAATCTCGTGGACGTCACGGTATTTCTAGTTAATATGAAGAGGGATTTCCATACATACAATCGTTTGTATGCTGAGTATTTCAAAGACGCCCAGCCTTGTCGTACAACAGTGGAAATCAACTCGCTCCCCACACCAATTGCTATCGAATTGAAGTGTATCGCAACGATTGATTAAAGGCTCGTGTGTTAATATTGTGTCGAGGCACAATAAATTATAGTCTTTTGGCATTGACTTTGAAAAGCGAATCAGCATGAAAAAGGTAATATTCATTTTCGCCCTGATTTTAAGCTCCGGTTTGAGTTTTTCGCAAACTTCCAAGCCTCCTAAAGTCAATGTCAACAACCTCCCTTCTATGGGATATCGCAACGTCGTGAACAATGCGTTCAAGGTTGGTGAAAAGACAAAATATCGTATTCACTATGGCTTGATCAACGCCGGTGAAGCTACCATTACAGTAAATGACAGCCCCTATAAGTTTGGCGAGCGTGAGGCATTCCATATCGTTGGTGAAGGACGCAGCCTTGGTTCATTCGACTGGTTTTTTAAAGTTCGTGACCGCTATGAAACATACGTGGATAAGCAAGGGCTTTTTCCTTATCGTTTCGTGCGCAACTGCGACGAAGGCGGTTATAAAATTCATCAGGATTACACATTTCATCAAGACAAGCGAGCTTATACTGACGAAAAGAAAGATTCCTATGCCACTCCAGACTTTGTTCAGGACATGATTAGCGCATATTTCTATGCACGTACCATGGACATGAGCAACAAGAAAAAGGGAGATATCATCACTGTTCAGACCGTGGTTGATGGAGAAATCTATCCTCTTAAGATGAAGTATTTAGGTAAAGAAACTGTTAAGGTTGATGCCGGTACTTTCAACTGTATTCGCTTTGCTCCAGTTGTGCAAAAGGGCCGGGTGTTTAAAAAGGAAGAAGACTTGAGTGTATGGGTAACCGACGACATGAATCACTTACCTGTGCTTGCGCAAGCCAAAATCATGGTAGGTAGCATTAAAATGGAACTGGTATCCTACGAGGGCATGGCCGGCAGTGTGGCGCGCGTGCGATAGGCTTCAATGTGTTATCTTTGTCGCTGATAAAACAATGACAAAGAAATGAAAGCATTAGTAGAAGCTTTTCCACAACATCTAAAAGAAGCCTTGGCAATAGGACGTGCCGCTTCGTTCAACATTCCAAACAAGAAATTTGACAACGTCGTTATCTCAGGTCTCGGTGGATCTGGAATCGGAGGTAAGATTGTTTCACAAATAGTTGCAGAGACGTGTTCTTTGCCCATCACTTGCACCAGCGACTATGTGTTGCCCGCTTTCGTGAGCGAGCGTACCTTGGTTATCATCAGCAGTTATAGCGGTGACACTGAAGAAACAGTAGCTGCTTTTCACGAGGCTCGTGAAAAAGGAGCAGAAATCGCTTGCATTACCAGCGGTGGTAAGATTGCAGGTTTTGCAAAAGAAATGAATCTCAACTGTATCCTCATTCCTGGTGGTAATCCTCCTCGTTCGATGTTTGGTTACAGCGCCATTCAACAGTTTTTTGTTTTGGCAGCTTACGGCATCATCGATCGTTCATTTGAGAAATCAGTGGAGAATAGCATCGAGTTGATTGAAAAGAATATTGCTGAAATTCGCAGCACATCAAAAGCAGTGGCTGAAAAAATCGTAAATCGTATTCCAATTCTTTATTCAGAAGCACAATACGAAGGCCTTGCTATTCGCTGGAGACAGCAAATCAACGAGAATAGCAAAATGCTTTGTTGGCATCACGTATTCCCAGAAATGAACCACAATGAATTGGTGGGTTGGACAGGTGGTGACAATCGCGTTGCCGTTCTTTTAATCCGCAATGAGGACGATCACAAGCGTTCACAAATGAGAATGGAATTGTGCAAAAAACTCATGGGTGAAAAGTGTGACACCATTATCGAAATGTGGTCAAAAGGAAGCAACCGTATCGAGCGCACGCTTTATTTGAATCACCTCGGCGACTGGCTCAGCATTGACCTCGCAGAGCTCCGCAACGAAGACGCAGTAGCCATTCCAGCCATCATCTTCTTGAAGGGAGAGCTGGCGAAGATGAGTTAATAGGATAATAAGATAATAGGATAATAAGATAATAGGGTAATAGGATAGTGTGATAGTGAATTCGGAATTTAGGA
>CANGVZ010000157.1 GCA_947457285.1 Flavobacteriales bacterium
ATAATCCTCCCATTCTTTTTGAAGGCCTGCGTTTATATAAAGTGTCACGGTATGGACATTGCTCAGCTGGGGTTTGCCCGAAATGATCTCAATACCTGCTACCTCACCCTTCTTGATTCCCAATGGAATCGCCGTGTGTCCTTTTCCGATTAAGGCGTGCATCGCCTTATAACTATAACGATCTGGGTTATTGGAGGCTCCTATCACAACGGTAACTTTATCGGTGGTTTCCATCATTGCGCAAAGATGCAAGAAATATTAGAGTCAATATGATTACTTTTGGGGCAAATCTTACTTAAAATGTGGCGTCTTTTTGGTTTCTTTATAGTCCTTGCATTGGTATTGCCTTCATGCAATATCAACAAAGACCTTATGTTCAAGACTGATACAGAATTTGTATTCGATACACTGCGATTAGGAAACATAAATGCAGAATTCAAATTCGCGCCCAATGACATGTTCTCCTTCGACGTTCTTACGAGCGAAGGTAATGTTATCATTGAAGCCTCTTCTGCAACACAAGCGGTCTTCATGCCTGCCTCAAGAAGCGTTTACAATCAATATATGATTCGTCCAGATGGTTTCGCAGAGCTTCCCATCATTGGAGAAGTATTCATGTCGGGATTGAGCATCTCTGAGGCGCAAAATGTATTGGCAGAAAAATATGCTCAACAACTCGTAAATCCCTATGTTGTTGTTAGAGCGCTCAATCGCAGAGCACTTGTTTTCAATGGCGATGGAAGCGTTGGCCGAGTAGTCGGTCTGCTCGATAACAATACACGATTGATTGAGGTGATTGCTCTCGGAGGCGGATTGGCAAGAAGAGCCAACGCCTCGAAAATCAAAGTGATTCGTAAAATAAATGGCAAAGATGAGGTCTATAACATCGATTTGTCAAAAATTGAAGGTATAACTGCAGCGAATATGGTCATCGAAAACGGAGATGTAATCTACGTAACGCCAACCCCAGACCTAATGCTTGGATTTACCGAAGAAATACTCCCTACCGTACGTTTGGTCTCATCAATATTGCTATTAACCATCGCTCTGGAAAGATTTAACTAGGACTTTTGTGAAAATCACCAAAACAAATTTTAAAGATCTGCTCATCATCCAGCCAAATGTTTTTGGAGATGATAGAGGTTATTTTTTCGAGGCCTTCAATGAGGCTCAGTTTAGAGTACAAACAGGGCTCAACATCACTTTCGTTCAAGACAATGAAAGCATGTCTTCAAAAGGGGTGTTGAGAGGTTTACACTTTCAAACTCCCCCAAAGACGCAAGCCAAATTGGTGCGCGTTTCGAAAGGATCCGTTCTCGATGTGGTGGTAGACTTAAGAGTGACCCAGCCTACTTTTGGTCAGCATTATAAAATCCTGCTTTCTGCAGAAAATAAAACCCAGCTTTTCGTCCCGGAAGGATTCGCTCACGGATTTGTAGTGCTTGAGGAGAATTCTATTTTTTCTTACAAATGCACCAACTATTATAGCAAAGACCATGATCGATCTATGTTGTGGAACGATCCCGCTCTCGGAATTGACTGGGAAGTAGATAATCCTGTTATTAGTCAGAAAGATTCAGAGGCCAAAGGATTCGAACATTTTAAGGATATATTTTTTTAAAAAAGAAAAATGAAAATGTCATTTCAAAATACACAATGGATGAAATATGCACTGATTGCAATCATCGGTTGCGTGATTGGAGGCGGCGTGGTGTCGCTGGTGGCATTTGATAGCAACAAACGTGATGCGGAAGCTGACAGAGAATACCTTCAACATGTCAGTGAAAATTACAGAATCTATGCATTGCCCCTTCCCGAAGCGGCAGACTTTTGCGGTGAAGCAGCGCCACTTGAAAAGTGGGACGTAGCTGAAAAGCTCGATCGCGAATTACTGGTAAACTCTTACTGGCATTCAAACACGCTCCTGGCAATCAAACGCTCTGCACGTTGGTTTCCACTTATCGAGAAAGTATTGAAAGAGGAAGGTGTTCCGGATGATTTCAAATACCTGGCTCTGGTAGAAAGCAACTTTACCAACGCTACTTCTCCTGCAGGAGCGGTGGGCTATTGGCAGTTTCTCGCCGAAACGGCAACCGAATTTGGACTAGAAGTAAATGACGAAGTGGACGAGCGTTACCATGTAGAAAAAAGTACGCGTGCCGCGTGTAAGTATTTCAAGCAAGCTTATAACAAACTCGGCTCATGGTCGCTCGCCGCAGCTTCATACAATATGGGTATGCTTGGTGTACAAAAACAAATAGATCGACAAAAGCAAAACAATTACTATGAGCTCTTGCTGAATGAAGAAACCTCGCGTTATGTCTTTCGCATTTTATCTATGAAAGAAATCGTAAACAATACCGATAAATACGGCTTTGTAATTCGCCCATCAGATATTTATGCTCCCATCGATTCTAAAGAAGTTACCATTACGGGGTCTGTCGAAGATTTTGCTGCATGGTGTCAGGAATACGGAGTGAGTTACAAAGACTTCAAACTCCTCAATCCTTGGTTGCGTCAGGCTTATTTGAAAAACAAATCTGGAAAGACATACGTCGTTAAGATTCCTGATTGATATATTCGAAAGCCACGCTGGATAGGCGTTTACTTATTGTGTTTTCTACAATTTCTTCCAAAGTCATCGTTTTGCCGAGAGGTGACTCCAGCACTTCATCAAGTGTCTTCACCTTGCCCGCAGGAATATTTTCTTTTTCAAAAATTTGCATTATTTCAGAAGTCTCATATTGTGAAAAGGCCGCAGTCAAAAGTTTGTATAATTCTTCTCGATTTTGCAAGCGCGCAGTATTTTCCTGAAATCGGATGTCCGAAGAGAGCGAATCGAGTTGCAACGCTTTCACCAACGAATCAAACTGTCGATCACTGCCGATGGCTAACACGATTTGACCTCCATCTTTGCATTGCATCACTTCGCCATACGGTGCAATGTTGGGGTGTAATGAACCTTGTGCTTTAGGTATCACTCCAGTCATCAAATAATTCGAGGCTTGATTGGCCAATGAAGCAATTCCCGCTTTTTCTAAAGAACATTTCACCAATGCTCCTTTACCTGTTTTTTCTCGTTCATACAGCGCGCACAATATCGCTTCCTTCAATTGATGTGCTGCCAGAATATCCATCATAGCCACTGGCATCTTCAATGGCGAGGCATTCTTTTCTCCATTGATCGACATGAAACCAGTTTCGGCTTGCAGTACCACGTCATAAGCCACACGCGATGGATTAGTAATGAAACCATAAATTTCACCAATGATCAATCTTGAATTCATGGAAAAAAGAGTGGCTGGATCTAAACCAAATTTCTTATCATCTCCTTCTTTGAAATTCATGATTATTACGTCTTGAGAGGGAATCAAGTCGTACACGAATTGTCTTTCTTGTGGATTTGAATAATCAAGTAGATGAACTTCTTTCTTATAATTGATCGAAGACCAATAGGCACTCACGGAAGCATCTTTGGGTTCGCCCGCAGTACGCCATGTTCGCGTTACATCGCCTCCTGTTTTTTTATTCTCTATTTTAACGACGGTCGCGCCCAATTCAGCAAAGAATGTGGCAACAGAGGGCCCTGCCAAAACAGAAGATAGGTCGAGTACTTTGAGGTCTTTGAAAATAGCTTTCATGCCTCAAAAGTAATTTATTCTTTCAAGGCTTTCTTAAAAGTTTCAAGACATCTGTTTCGGGCGAAAGTGTGTTCTACGATCGGCTTAGGATAGGAAGGTGTGCCGTATTCAGGTACCCAACGTTTGATATATTTTTTTTCAGGATCAAACTTTTCTGTCTGACTGGTTGGGTTGAATACTCTGAAATAAGGCGCAGCATCACAACCGCTTCCTGCAGCCCATTGCCAGCCTCCTACATTGCTTGCCAATTCAAAGTCCAATAATTTTTTTGCGAAATAACGTTCGCCTAAGCGCCAGTCGAGTAAGAGGTGTTTGGTTAAAAAACTTGCCACCACCATACGAACGCGATTATGCATGAATCCTGTCTCATTGAGTTCGCGCATTCCGGCATCTACAATTGGATATCCTGTTTTTCCGGCACACCATTTTTCAAAAGCGTCTTTATCATCTCTCCATTCGATGCGGTCGTAGATAGGTTTGAACGCATTTTTTTCACTATGTGGAAAATGATGGATAATCATTTGATAAAAATCTCTCCAGATCAACTCATTCAACCACTTCTCACTTGTCTTTAGAGCAATCTCTGTGAGTTCGCGAATACTCACAGTACCAAAACGAAGGTGAAGACTCAATCGTGTCGTGCCACGCATCGATGGAATATCGCGCGTTTTTTCATAGTTCACGATGATGTCTCTGGCCACGGCCCGCGAGGGAAACTCTGTATTTGTTTTTTCAAATCCCATTTCTTCCAATGTCGGAATAGGGAAGGGTTCATTTTTTATCAGAGAATCAAAATATTTCTCATTAGGGTAGGTCTTGTAATGGTAAGGTTTCAATAGTGACTTCCACTTTCGACTGTAGGGCGTGAAAACAGTATAAGGCTTGCCGTCGTCTTTGAGTACTTCATTCTTTTCAAAAATGACATGATCTTTCGCTCCCTTGAATTCAATATTTTTTTCTCCTAAAAATGAAAATAGAAATGCATCACGCTCCTTCGCATAAGACTCATAGTCGCGATTGGTCCAGACTTGGTGAATGTTATATTCATTCACCAACTGCGCGTAAACGTCTTTTGGTGTCGAATAAAATACTCTTAAACTCGACCCTAATGCTTTTAGTTCTTCGGCAAGTCTTGTTACTTCTTGATGCAAAAAGTCAACACGGCGGTCAAACTTATCATCCAGTTTGTCTAAGATGTTTTTATCAAAAATAAATATTGGTTGCACCGGAGTGCCAGACTTTAGCGCATGATAAAAGCCTGCGTTGTCGTGAAGACGCAAGTCGCGGCGGAACCAAAAAATAGTAGTGGCGTTCATAATTAGGAAAGCGTATGCGCGAGTGCTTCGCGGATCGTGGGATATTGAAACTTGAATCCCGCATCCTGTATTCGTTGCGCGCTGATGCGCTGGCTATTTAACAACATCGAGCTCATTTCACCGAACAGGAGTTTTAAAAAGAAGGCAGGTATATTGGGTAAAAAATAAGGGCGCTTCAATGTTTGAGCGAGTACCTTTGAATATTCGTCATTGGTTACGTTTTGTGGAGCATTGCCGTTGTAGACACCCTCCATAGGGAAGTCGAGTGCATGGATGTACATATTCGAAAGGTCTTCAAGCTGGATCCAACTCATCCACTGTTTTCCACTGCCGGTTGCGCTGCCCAGGCCTAGTTTAAAGAAAGGCAACATTTTCGCGACGGCGCCGTCATTGGCCGCAAGCACGACTCCGACTCGAATAATAACGGTTCTGATAGAATGTTCCCTTGCTTTCAAAGCTTCACGTTCCCAATCCACACAGAGATCTGCAAGAAATCCACTGCCAGATTTCGCCGTTTCATCTTGCATAGAGTCTGATGATGTATAAAATCCACTCGCACTGGTAGATACCAGTACGCGGGGCTTTTGAGACATATTCGATATAAGCTTCATCAATTGGCGTGTGGTATTCATACGACTTGAAACGATGAGCGCTTTCGTTTTTTCAGTCCAGCGATTGGCTACGTTATATCCTGCGAGGTTGATTACAGCATCCACTTGATCAATCACTGGCAAAGCGATAGAGGTGTCGTCCGGATTCCAGTAGATATTTTGGATTTTACCAGTTTGACCTTCTTTACTTTTTCTTGTAGTGAGATTGATGACTTCGTCTCCGCGAGCAATGAGTTTTTTGATAATACTCGA
>CANGVZ010000158.1 GCA_947457285.1 Flavobacteriales bacterium
GAAGGGGTGGTGCAGGCCGTGGAGAATCACATTTCAATCCACTAAACGGGTTAACCTATTATTCTATTCCCTAATCCCAGTATTTTCTATTGTTTTTAGGTGGATTAATTAGTTCAGGGAATTCTCGATGATGAGCGATAGTCACCTTTTTCGCCTCATCATTATCCTCCTTCCTATTAGATAAACAAAGCATCTGAATTGTACTGTCATTTAAAATAAGGTACTTCTCAGAATAGACGCGATCTATACATGTACCACTCCTACGTCCAAATTCTCTTACCTCAAGTGTATCGCCCATTATACGCCAATTTCCTTCATTCATGTAGTCCTTCTCATACATATGAAACTCAGACGCCATGCTATCAATTAAAGCAAGTATCTTCACCTCTCGCGATATCATGGTGTCTCTGTTGATTGGGTGATTGTACATGCGCATATCCCCATACCGAATTGGGGGACACTCCCAACCAAAACTGATGTTTCCATAAGTTGAATGATCATCGAAAATATACATCAAATCGTAATTACAAATTTCTCCGTCGGTGTCCCTTATCATCCTGTAATAGATCCCCGGCTTTATCAAATCGGTTGGTCCCCTTTGAGATTCGGGTAACTTCAAGAAACCAACATTTCTTTTCCTTAAAGCCGGAATGAAACAACCAATACAGCCTTGTTAAAGGGGAACGAAAAATAATAACATGATTAGTTTTTTCATCAGCATCATTCAGTATAATTTATCCAAAAATACTCAATCCACACTCACCACCCAATTTTGACGCTTCAATGAAGCGAGGGTAAATTCCATTTTTTGGTACAATTGCGAATTAGTCCTTCCGAATTAATCATCTCGAATTGATCATCGCGAATCAGTCCTTTCGAATTCATCTATCCTTTCCTCATCGACAACAAATTCCAATCGTTGAGCTCCCGCTGGTGGATTTGGGTGAGTCCGTGCTTGGCGCCTTCTTCTAATAGATAGGGAATGTCTTGGCTGTAAAAGCCGCTGAACAAAATCATTCCTCCCGACTTCAACACCGCTGCATAAGCATGCATGTCGCGAAGCAAGATGTTGCGATTGATATTGGCCAAAATTGTATCGTACACTTTTTTGCCCAACAACTCTGCACCGCCTTGATAACAGGTGATGCGCGTCGCCCCGTTTCTGATTTTATTCTCCTCTGCATTTTCAAAGGCCCATTCGTCGATGTCGATCGCATCAATATCCGCGGCTCGCAATTTCTCGGCAAGAATCGCCAACACACCAGTGCCACTGCCCATATCCAAAACAGTTTGGCCTGCAAAGTCCGTTAGAAGCATTTCACTAATCATCAAATGCGTGGTGCTGTGATGTCCCGTGCCGAATGACATCTTAGGTTCAATCGTTATCACATGCTCAAAACCACTTCCTTCTTCATGAAATGGTGCGCGAATAAGACAGCGACCATCTACAATAATGGGTTCAAAATTCTTCTCCCACTCCGCATTCCAGTTGGTGGCTTCAATGACTTTTATGGTCCATGAAATTTCTTGTTCCTCGATTTCTTCGGTCATCAAATCCTCGAGCGTTTCGTCGCTCCACGAATCAACAGGGATATAGGCTTTGATGCCTTCGTCCGTTTCATCAAAACTATTAAAGCCACGGTCTGCAAGCTCAGCCACCAACACTTCACGTGCCGGCAAGAGCGGGCGCAGCGTAAATTCTACTTCTAAATAATTCATGCTTGCCCCGCAGATTTGATGATGGTCATAAAATCATTGGCCTTCAAAGAAGCGCCACCCACCAATCCGCCATCCACATCCGGACATGCAAATAGTTCTGCACTGTTGGTCGCATTCACAGAACCTCCATAAAGTATGATCACTGCGTCCGCAATCTCTTTTCCATATTTCCCTTCCACCGTAGCGCGAATGAATGCATGCATCTCTTGCGCTTCATCATTGCTCGCTGTCACACCAGTGCCAATCGCCCATACAGGTTCATAGGCAATAACAACTTTTGCAAATTCTTCTTTTGTCAAATGGAATAATGCATTCTCCACCTGAGACTTCACTGTATCAAAGTGTTTTCCCGCCTTGCGTTCTTCCAATACCTCACCACAACAGAAAATAGGTTGTACTTTATTTCTCAAACATGCATCCACCTTCGATGCCACGATGGCATCCGTTTCGTGAAAATATTGTCTTCTTTCACTATGTCCGAGGATGCTATATTTTACATTCATTGCCTTCAACATAGCAGGACTCGTTTCGCCCGTGAATGCGCCAAAATCGTGGTGTGAGCAATTTTGAGCAGAAAGTGAAAAGCCCAAATCTTCAATCATCTCAATCGTGGCCAAGTACAAAGCGGGTGGTGCCACCACTACTTCCACATTCTTGGGAAAGCTGCTGCTTTCTTCCTGAAGTTTTACGGCCAATTCCATTGCTTCATCAATGGTCTTATTCATTTTCCAATTGCCTGCTACGATTTTCTTGCGCATAATTCGAATTATTTTATGCGCAAATATAACCTTTCACCTTGTAGCGTCATTCATTGTAATTTAGCAGCGTGTCGACATTACAACCTTTAGAAATATTAAAACGCTATTGGGGTCACTCTGCTTTTAGACCAAAGCAGGAAGACATTGTATTGTCTGTCATCAATGGCAACGACACGCTCGCACTCTTGCCCACGGGAGGCGGCAAATCTGTGTGTTTTCAAGTTCCAGCCCTTGCCTTGCCGGGTATGTGTCTGGTCGTAAGCCCGCTCTTGTCATTGATGCATGATCAAGTGAACAATCTAATCAGCCGCGGTATTCCAGCTGCTGCGATTACTTCGGCATTGAACTTCAAAGAAATAGACAAAACCCTCGACCAATGCGTGGCAGGGAAAATAAAGTTCCTATACGTTGCTCCTGAAAGGCTCAAAAACCATCTGTTTCAAGAGCGCTTCAAGCGAATGAACGTCAGTCTCATCGCAGTCGATGAAGCGCATTGCATTTCACAATGGGGCTATGATTTCCGTCCGAGTTACCTGGAGATTGCCGCTCTGCGCGACTTTCAACCCAATGTGCCTATCCTTGCCCTCACTGCTAGCGCAACCCCTGCGGTGGTGAGCGATATTCAAAGCAAGCTTCGCTTCAAATTAGAGAATGTCCTAGGCACAAGTTTCGCCCGACCCAACTTGGCCTACGTTGTTATTCAACATGAAAATAAAGAAGAAAAATTATTAGAAATATTAAAAAAAATCAAAGGCACTGCCGTTGTCTACTGCGGCACCAGAGCGCGAACGAAAGAGGTGGCATTGTATTTAACACAACACAAAATCAGCGCGAGCTTCTACCACGCTGGACTCACTAATGCTGAAAAAGACGCTGTCTTCTCACGCTGGATGCGCCATGATACACGCGTCATCTGTGCCCCGAACGCCTTCGGCATGGGCATCGCCACACCAGATGTGAGAGTAGTGGTGCACATGGACGTCCCCGCCTCACCTGAAGCCTATTTTCAAGAGGCAGGTCGTGCGGGTAGAGACGGCCAAAAAGCTTATGGCATTCTCCTTTACAACAGCGGTGATATTCTTTCACTAAAAGAAAAATTAAAAGCCAAATTCCCTCCGATAGAAACCATTCGAAACATATACAACAGCCTCGGCAATCACTTCCAACTCGCGATTGGCGCAGGTTTGGAAACACAATTTGATTTTAACCTATCAGATTTTGTAAAAAAATTCAACCTCAAAGCTGCGGAAGTAATGTATTCGCTCCAATTGCTGGAAAACGGCAACTATATCGCCCTCAGCGATGCTTTGCACTTGCCTTCGCGGTTGAGCATAGCAGTGAGCAAACAAGGCTTATACAGTTATCAAGTAGCCCATCCGCAATTCGATAATTTCATCAAGCAAATCCTGAGGATGTATGGAGGTCTGTTTGACCAATACGTCGCGATTCGAGAACAAGATATCGCCAAACAATTGCGCGCCACCGAAAAACAAGTGGTAGAACAATTGACATTATTGGATAAACAAGGTGTTTTCGACTATGTACCCAACACTGGAACACCTAAAATTACATACATCTCGAGCCGAGAACATGCTCAGAATGTCCGTCTTTCTAAGGAGGTGTATGAAGACCGCATCAAAGCGGAACAAGAGCGTGTGGACGCCATGATTCGCTACGTGGAGAAAGATCGCTGCCGGAGCATCCAATTGCTCGAATATTTTGGGGAAAAAGATGTGGAAGCTTGTGGCATGTGCGATGTATGCCGCGCTCACGCCCGCAAAGGCATGGAAGCCAGCCTCTACGAACGTATGTGGAATGAGCTGCAAGAATTGCTGCTCCATACCACACCCACCATCGACGAGGTGCCCTCACTCCTAGCGGCCTTTCCAGCCGATGAATTGGCTAAGGTGATTCGCTGGAAACTCGACCATGGCGAACTCGTCATGGATGATCTCTTGAGGATTACTCTCGCAGGACTCTCAGATTAAGCCCTTATTCGTAGCTTTGCGCGATGAATTCGTTTATTAAAATCACCTTAAAACACGGCAAGGATCAAAGCATCCGCAGAAATCACCCTTGGGTGTTCAGCGGTGCCATCCAACGCATCGAAGGTAAACCTGAAAACGGTGATATCATCGAAGTAGCCGATATCAAAGGTGAAACGCTTGGATTTGCTCACTATTCAGAGGGTAGTATCGCTGCAAGAATTTTCAGTTTTGGGAAAAATATCGACCTCGATAATATTTGGGAGAAAAAAATCTCCGATGCATTCGAACTGCGCATGAAACTTGGCCTTACAGGCAATGAAGCCACCACTATCTACCGTTTGGTGCATGGTGAAGGCGATGGCCTTCCAGGATTGATTATTGATATCTATGGCTCCACAGCCGTGATTCAATGCCATTCTACAGGTATGTACAAGTTGCGCGCACGATTTGTAGATGCTTTGAAAAAAGTTTTCGGCGAACATCTTCAAGCGATTTATGACAAGAGCGCCGAGAAACTTCACCACAAAGACGATGAAGCGCCTATCAATTCATACCTCTTTGGCAAAGCCGCAGATACCGTTGCCTACGAATATGGACATGCGTTTAAAATAGACTGGGAACAAGGTCAGAAGACCGGATTCTTTATTGACCAAAGAGAAAACAGAAGACTGCTTCAGGAAATGAGCGCCGGCAAAAAAGTGCTCAATACATTTTGTTATACAGGAGGATTTTCTGTGTATGCGCTCAAGGGCGGCGCCACGCTCGTTCACAGCCTCGACAGCAGCCAAAAGGCATTAGAACTTACAGATGAAAATATTCGACTCAACAATATCGACCCGAACAAACATTCGGTTATCAAAGCAGATGCTGTTGAATATTTGAAAAATATTGATGTCGATTATGACGTGATTGTGCTCGATCCGCCTGCATTCGCTAAACACCTCAGTGCTCGCCACAAAGCGGTGCAAGGCTATTTGCGCATCAATGAAGCTGCCATGCGTCAGATCAAACCGGGAGGAATTATTTTTACCTTCTCCTGTTCACAAGCGGTCGATAAGCAGCTTTTTACAAATACCGTCATCGCCGCAGCTATCGCCGCCAAGCGCGACGTAAAAATTTTACATCAACTGCACCAACCCGCAGACCACCCCATCAGCGCCTTCCATCCTGAAGGGGAGTACTTGAAGGGAGTGGTGGTGCTAGTAGGCTAGTAGGCTAGTAAGAGAGTAGGCTAGTAGGCTAGTAGGCTAGTAAGAGAGTAAGATAGTATGATATGAAGATAGGAAGATAGGAAGATAGGAAGATAGGAAGATAGGAAGATAGGAAGATAGAAAGATAGA
>CANGVZ010000159.1 GCA_947457285.1 Flavobacteriales bacterium
TACAATATAGCCTTGGCAATCTGCAGATGTGCTCGGTAGCCAATTGATCACCGCATCATTTGTGGAATGATACACCGATACTGAGGTGACAAGAGGAATGGCTGGAGGAGTGAGGTCCGTCAGCAACTCACCGGCTATATTGCTGGCGGATTGACAAAGTCCGGGAAAGTCAAATAAAATTCGAAAGTTTAATACCTCATCGCAAACTGAAATTTCATGGCTGTAGGCTGTGATCTCCTGGTCAAGTGTGGCGAGGGTGGTCCAAGTTCCAGCGGGATACTCCATTTGAACAGTGTATTGCCCTCCGGTTCCACTTGGAACAGGATTGTTCCAGTCGAGAAACGCCAGACCCTGCGGCGCGGCGCTGGGACTTACGTCCAAATAAATTGAACATGTGATTGGCCCCGGAGCGCTCAGGGTAGGCACGCCACCTTGAAAATATTCTGTTTGAATGTAAAAACATATCTCCGTGCTCGACGGCGCTGCTTGATCCAAGACGTAACTGTTGGTTGCCAGGTTATTGAGTGTGGCTGTCAAACTGAATGGAGCCGCCGGATCAATGGAAGTATAAATGTGATAGGCGATGAAGTTGCCACCAGGATCTGCTGGTATCTGCCAACTTATTTGAATATCTTCATTATTAAAATCTTGAGTACAATCCAGGGTAGGAGGAAGCACTGCCTGTCCGTGTGCGTGTGAAGCTATGAATAGGGTAAAAATGCCGACGAATCGGCACAAAAGGGATATGTGAGAGGCAATATTCAATTCGAATACAAAGATAATTGCTAGCGTCCCTTCAACGGGACTTTGTTTACTTTATTTCACACTCAAATGCACCAAAAGGTTGCATCCATACCGCTAGAATTCGTAATTATTGTGATTGAGTTCTCTTCTAATCTGATTGTACTCCGTTATAATTTCTTCTACAACCGCAGCGGCTGGCTTCATTGATTTTATGAGTGCAGAGACTTGTCCTATTTCCAATTCACCATTTTCCAAATCCCCTTCAAACATGCCTTTTTTTGCGCGGCCGCGACCAAGAATTTGTTCGAGCTCTTCTTTGCTGGCATCACGCTCGTAGGCGGCCATAACCTCATTGAAGAAACTATTTTTTAAGAGCCTCACCGGAGTCAACTCTTTGAGCGTGAGAAGTGTGTCGCCCTCATTGGCTTGCACCACACGGTCTTTGAATGATTGGTGGGCGCTCGACTCAGGTGTTGCAACAAAACGACTTCCGATTTGAACTCCATCGGCTCCCAAGGCCATTGCTGCCACCATCGCGCGGCCCGTTCCGATGCCTCCAGCCGCTATGACTGGGATTTGCACGGCTTCTTTTACCAATGGAATCAAACACAAGGTGGTCGTTTCCTCTCTTCCATTATGACCACCTGCTTCAAATCCTTCTGCCACAACAGCATCTACTCCTGCATCCTGGGATTTTAAAGCAAACTTTGCACTCGAAACAACGTGGATCACTTTGATTCCTTCATTTTTCAATATGGATGTCCATGTTTTAGGATTGCCCGCAGAGGTTATGACAACAGGAACCTTATGTCTGATAATGGTCTCTATGTGTTTGTCAATATCAGGATAAAGCAAAGGAAGATTCACTCCGAAAGGCTTATCAGTCGCAGCTTTACACTTGTTGAGCTGCTCGTCCAAAATATGCGGATACATGGAGCCCGCTCCCAAAATTCCCAAACCTCCCGCATTGCTTACGGCGCTCGCCAATTCCCATCCGCTGCACCAAATCATGCCGGCTTGAATGATGGGGTATTTTATTCCAAAAAGTGCGTTGACTCTGTTCATGTTTTTTTAACTCAATTGTGCTGCAAAGAACATAAAACCTCTTTTGCTTTGCTCCGTAAAAATAAGATTTGGTAGAATAAATCGAAAAATCTATCTTAGCGGCTTGTTTATTAGGCCTTAATATACCGCAAACGGGATGAAGAAACTGCTAGTCATATTTGTTTTTCTGAGCTCACTCAGCGCCAGCGCCCAATATGCTTGGGACTATGGTATCAAAATGGGTGCTGCCAATTATCTTGGAGATATCGGCGGTAAAGAACTTACCAGAAGAGATTTCATTTGGGATATGCACTTGCTATCTACGCGCTATTCAGGTGGTGCTTATGGTCGCTACAAGTTTTCTAAGCGTCTCGCTGTTGCCGCTCACTTTGATTATTCACGCATCACCGATACCGATCGCCTCACCACCAATCCTGCTCGTCGCGGTCGTAATATGAATTTCCGAAACAATATTTTTGAATTAGGTGCACGTGCCGAGGTGACCATTTGGTACGATAACGACGTAGGAAACAGAGGTTACTACAATCCCGATTTCAAAATGTATCTTTTCGGTGGTGTTTCTGGTTATTATCACAACCCACAAGGTCAGATTTACTCCAATGGCGAACTCCAATACGGAGGCCAATGGTTTGATTTGCGTCCATGGAAAACCGAGGGTCAAGAGACTGAATACTCTGCCTTGGGTCTTGCTATTCCAGCTGGGGTTGGTATGTATTTTACATTCAACAAAGAATGGAGAGTCGGTATGGAATTCTCGTGGAGAACGACCTTCACCGATTACTTAGACGATATCTCTACGGTTTTCAATCTTCCTAATTCTGATGATCCACTCGCTAGAGAGTTTTATAGTCAGACTTACCAAGGATTGATTACTGAAATCAACACTACCAACGATCCAGATGATCCAGATATCAGCCTGAATGACTTCAGATACTACGACGAAGATCAAAGATCAAAAAGAGGCGATCCCACAAATAATGATAGCTTCCTAACTGCTCAGATAACCGTCGGTAAGGTGATTCGTGGAAGAAGTAATTTCTACAAATCAAAATATAGCTACCTCAAAAACAGAGCAGGGGTAAGACGCTCAAAGGCGAAGTTCTAAGAGCCAAGTAGTTTCCACACGTAAAAAACCTTTTCAGTGAAGTAATCACTTTCTGAAAAGGTTTTTTTTTGGATAATGCTTTACAAGAATTGTTTGATTTTGCGAATTGGCTTGAGAGCAATGGTAAAGAAATAAGGCTTCAGACCGTTCATTTCCCACGCTCTTTTGTCCTCCAGATTTGCTTTTCTTCTATTTGAAATGGTGATGTTGCTTTGCCCGCCCACGCGCATTTTCGTAATCACGCGCGGCAAATATCCGATGCTAATTTTTTCTTTATGAATCACGCGAAGCATGAATTCATAGTCTGAAGAAGAGCGCAATTCCGTAGTATAATGACCATATGCTTCATAGACTTCTCTTTTCACAAAGAAAGTCGGATGAGGCGGCATCCAGCCGTAAAGAAATTTTCCTTCTTCATAGTTGCCAGACTTCCAAGTGCGTGTGATCTTATTGATGTTTTCTCGATCTACATATACCAAATCGGCATACACACCCTGCGCACCTGTGCTTTTAAAAGTGCTCACGATGTCAGAAATAACATTTGCATCAGCATAGAAGTCATCTGAATTCAATATGCCAATAACATCTCCAGTGGCGAGCTTCACCCCCTTATTCATCGCATCATAGATTCCTTTGTCAGGCTCCGATACGAAGATTGAAATTTTATCTCCAAAAGAGCGAACGATTTCACATGTGCTGTCTTTTGATTTCCCATCCACAATGATGTATTCGATGTCAGAATAACTCTGCGATAATACAGAAGTGATCGTCTCTCGTATGGTGGCTTCGCTATTATAACAAATGGTAATGATGCTAACTCTCATTCTTTCATCCTCCTCTCACGAATTTTCACAGCAGGATTTCCGGAATAGATAAAATATGGCTCCATATTGCTGGCTGCCACTGAACCTACAGTCAGAATGCTATGCGAATGCAGGGTGATGCCCGGACACACAACAGATTGCGCACCTACCCAAGATCCTTCTTCGAGGATAATAGATTTGACGATTAAATCAAAACTTGATTTTTTATAGTTGTGATTGCCGCAGAGCAACATCGCTCCCTGAGACACACAGGCATGATCTCCTATCTTGACTTCTGCTAGATTATCAATCCACACAGATTCTCCTATCCAGACATGATTTCCAATCTCTAAAAACCAAGGATACTTGATACGAACGCGAGGCTTAATCACTACCGATTGGCCAACCTTGGCGCCGAAAAGTCGAAGAATAAAGACTTTGATAGAACTAATAGGAAAACCCGTTTCAAAAAAGATACTAGATGTAATATACCATAACGCTCTCTTCCAACCAGCCCCTGGCTTGTACCAATCATTATTAAATGTGTCGAGACGCGTTCGCAAAGCAGTTAAAATCTATGGTTCACCGCAAAGAAAACCAATAATCTGCTTCATTTGCCGCACAACACTTTATTCTTTTTTGTTCATTGCATTATGAATGATATTACCACCATGAAAATTTCTATTCGTACTTCCTTCGCAGCGTGCGCTCTAATGCTTGTTGCATTCACATCTTCCGCGCAACAAAAAGTTTTACATCAATTTAAAAATATGAATATGCGTAGCATCGGCCCAGCCGTCACGAGCGGCCGAGTTACTGCTATTGATGCCATTGATGCGCCAGGTGGATATATGCTCGCTGGAACAGCAAGCGGAGGGCTTTGGAAAAGCGAAAATGAGGGAATCACATGGCTTCCAATTTTTGATGAGCAAGAAGTGCTCGGTATTGGATCGGTGAAAATTGCTCCTTCAAACAGTGATGTGATTTGGGTAGGAACAGGGGAGGGGAATCCGCGCAACTCGCAGACGAGCGGCAAAGGGATCTACCGCAGCGGTGATGCAGGAAAAACCTGGGAACTGAAAGGATTAGAAAACACAAAAACCATTCATCGCCTCTGTGTGCATCATCAAAATGCTGATGTAGTATTCGCAGGAGCAGTAGGCAGCGCGTGGGGACCAAATCCTGATAGAGGAGTATTCAAAACAACCGACGGCGGAACGACTTGGAATAAAATCTTATTCATCAATGATAGCGTAGGTTGCGCTGACTTAGTGATGGATCCCAACAATCCAGACAAGTTGTTTGCTTCGATGTGGCAATATGGTAGAGAGCCTTGGTTCTTCAATAGCGGCGGCACTCACAGCGGTTTGTATATGACCATCGATGGCGGAAAGAAATGGAAGAAGTTGGGCGAAAAAGAAGGCTTGCCAAGTGGTAAAATCGGACGCATCGGACTCGCTATCGCTCCGAGTAATTCAAGAGTGGTGTATGCGATGATTGAGTCTGAAACTACCGCTCTATATCGCTCTGATGATGGTGGCGCCAATTGGAGATTGGTGAATAAAGAAGACGTGGACGATCGTCCATTTTACTATCATGAATTTTATGTAGATCCAAAAAATGAAAACCATCTCATCTATTTGCATAGCACCGTCACAGAAAGCATCGATGGAGGAAAGACGTGGCAAACGATGTTGCCTTATTGGGGCGTGCATCCAGATCACCACGCATTTTGGTGGAGCAAATCAAATCCACTATTTATGATTGAAGGAAATGACGGCGGACTCAATACCTCGCGTGATGGCGGGAAGAATTGGCACTTCGCTGGCAACTTACCTTTGGGTCAGTTTTATCACATCAACTTTGATTTAGAAACTCCCTACAATGTCTATGGTGGAATGCAAGACAATGGCAGTTGGAAAGGCCCCGCGTATGTATGGCAGGAGGGCGGCATCATCGATGCAGACTGGCGCGAGATGTTGTTCGGCGACGGTTTTGATGTGGTGCCCGTGCCCAACAACTCCAGATATTTATTCGCGCAATACCAAGGTGGTGAAGTGAATCGTGTGGA